>JAOZRF010000323.1 GCA_029940245.1 Desulfobacula sp. | reverse complement strand
TAGTGTCGAAGGGTTGGCCTGTTTTCCAGAACCAAATAATAGAATCCTATTATTAGCTTATTTGAACTCATTACCAGTATCTGTAATACTATCTTTTTTTTGCGGACAACACAAACATGTAGGATATGTAAATAAAATACCCTTTAAGGTCTCTTGGAGGCTAAATAGTGATTTAGTAAAAGAAATTAATAATGGTATAATTCAGATGATGCAACTTTTATCTATGGATGAAACCTCTTCTTTGTTTTGTCATTTTAAAATTTTAAAATCCTATGATACCCTTTCGGATTTCCATAATTTCTTTTCACTTTTATTGAATTCTACCAAAGCGTTCATTGAAGCGTTAATGAATAAACTTGATAGAGAATTTGCCAATTGGTTAAACTTTCCTGCTAATTGGATGAATCATGATAAAGTCAAAAAAATTGTAAACGAAAAACCTAATAATTATGTTGAGGGAATTTTCGATCAAAGTGATATTGCTAATATTAAGAACGTCACCTCACGAACTATTGGTCTCCTTTTAGGTATTCCTTTTGGAATATGGGACATCCGATACGCAACCGGAGAAAAAATACCTCCTGACCTCCCAGATCCATTCGACCCGCTCCCAGTATGCCCACCCGGTATGCTACAAAACGCATCCGGCCTGCCAGCAGAACCTCAAGATGTCCCTGACAATTATCCCATCCGAATCACGTGGCCCGGAATCATTGTGGATGACGAAGGCCACCCTGAAGATATCCTGACCAGGATCCGGGAGGTTCTTGAAGTGATCTGGCAGGAGAATGCCGGGGAAATCGAACAGGAGGCATGTAGTATTTTAGGTATTAATTCTCTGCGGGAATATTTTTCAAAACCGGGCAATTTTTTTGCGGATCATCTCAAGCGCTATTCCAAGAGCCGTCGCCAGGCACCGATCTATTGGCCCTTATCCACACCTTCCGGATCATACACACTTTGGCTATATTATCACCGGTTGACCGATCAAACCCTTTATTCTTGTGTTAATGATTTTGTGGAGCCAAAGCTTAAACAGGTATCCGGGAATGCCGGGGATCTGAGAAGAAAAACAGGCCGCACCCGGGTCGAGGAAAAGTCCTTGGAAAACTTGATCGATCTGGAACACGAGTTAACAGACTTTGGGGAGGAGCTGCTCCGTGTTGCTCAATTTTGGAAACCGGATCTTAATGATGGGGTTCAGATTACGGCAGCGCCTTTGTGGAGATTGTTCCAGCACAGGCCCTGGCAGAATAAATTGAAACAGACCTGGGAGAAACTTGAAAATGGGGAATATGACTGGGCACACCTGGCCTATGCTGTCTGGCCGGACCGGGTGATCCGGGCCAGTCACAAAGACAGAAGTTATGCCATTGCCCATGATCTGGAAGATGATTTATGGGAAGGAATCGAGGCCGGAACAGACCGCCAGGGAAATCCCAAAATTAAATGGGTGCCGAAAAACTTTACAAAAGACCAACTGGATCAGATTATTTCCAGAAAAAATATGCGCGTTGTAACATAGCAGATAAAAAATAAAGGGTGGCATATCATGTCGATTGCACAATTCATTCAAAACAGTATTTTATTACCCCGTTTGAAAAAAAGGGAAGTGCTTGTCGTTTATGATCCGGACAGGCTGTATGAAACCCTTTGTCTTGAAATGGCATCAGACATGATAAAGGTGGTTAATGCGGCCAAAAGCAGTATCGAAAGCCGGGAGAAGGCCCTTGAGGCTTTAAAAGCCCTTGGAAATGCAAATAATGATATAAAAGGGTTGCTGGTATATGTTCCGGCCAAGGTGTCAGAAACCGAAGAAGAAAAGCAGTTGGATCCATTTTCCCTGTACCAGGTCAGTGGTTGTTTTTTCCCGGATGGGGCGGGAGATGAATACCTGGATCTTTGTCTGAAGGCAAAACCGGATCAGGGAACACAGATCAGGCGGGTGTTCAGTGAAAATCCAAGGCCCTCCTTTGCAGTGATAGATGCCATCGGCAGCAGTAAGGGCTGGCCCAATCTCCAAGTGGCTTTGAAAGTGGATTCTGCCAATGATATTCTTTTTGCCCTGCTGGCACCCACAGCTAAACAAAAGCAGGCGCTAAAAGAAAGCGATAGCTGGGTGCCTGAGGCCAAAGAGCTGTTTTCCGTATGTCTTGGATTGAACCTGATCACCCGGGGCAAGACCTGGTCTCCTATTGCAAACGAGTTCTGGCGCTTTTTGCTGTTCAGTGAATTTGTGTTTGATCTGCCGGAGGCTTTACCGGATTCTCTGGTGAATGTTCCCCGGGCAAACAAAGAAGCAAAGGCGGTCATTGAGGGACTTTGCGACCGGCTTCGAAATGACAGGCGGACCCAGGCCCTTTACATGGAGATGGCCCAGGCAATTGAAGATGAACTTGATTTGCCCGACCATTGCGAAGCACTTCATGATTTTGGGATAAGGGATACCTTTCTTTTTGAGCAGAAGACCTTTCTGGCCCAGGGAATGGATGCATTAAATACGAATGATACCGATAAGGTGCGGTATATTTTAAAACAGCATACAGATACCGTGTGGACCGGTGTGGGTGAAAGCCAGGCCCAGTGGGGGCTGATTGGGGCGGCATTTTCTTTGTGTGAGGTGTGTGAAGATTTTGAACGGCAGTTGCCCCAATTTTCAAATCACATGGATCGCCTTATCGATTTTTATATCAACAGTTTAAGAGAGGTGGACCGGCTTCAAAGGGAATTTGAGCAGACCGTATCCGACATCATTAACGGTCACTGCATGATGGATGAGATGGTTGAAAAAGCCAGGAATGCATACCGAAGGATTTCATCCCGGATACAGGATGTGTTTATCTGTTTGGTCGAAAAAAGTGGGTGGCCCCCTTCGGGATATCTATCCAATACCGATGTGTTTGACAAAAAAATTGCCCCAAAACTCAAAGAAAGCGGATATAAGATTGCCTATTTAATGATTGATTCATTGCGCTATGAATTGGGTGTGGAACTTGAAAAACAGCTGTCGGAAGATGATACTGTGGAACTTATCCCCGCTGCCGCCCAATTGCCGAGTATCACAAGCGTCGGGATGGCAAGCCTTTTACCTGGAGCCGGGCAGCATCTTTCTTTAAGCAGAAGTGATGATAAAATAATTCCTATCCTGAAAGATGCGGAAATTGTAAGTGTGAAGCGGCGAATGGACGTTTTACGAAAAAAATATGGTCCCAGGTTCGATGAAATGACATTGGCACAATTTATCCAGAGCAAAAAAAAGTTGTCCAGCGATGTGCATCTTCTGGTGCTGCGGGGAACAGAGATTGACAGCCACCTGGAAACGGCACCGGAAACTTCCCTGCGTATCATCCATGATACATTGAAACGAATCCGTTTTGCCGTTAATAAACTTAAGAATTTCGGGTTTAATGAAATAGTCATTGCAACAGATCATGGTTTTTTCCTGAATATCCAGGTCCAGGCCGGTGATGTCTGTACAAAACCATCCGGCAATTGGGTCTTTATTCATGATCGCCTGGCTTTGGGAGACGGAGATGATGATCATGCCAATTTCGTGCTGCCGGCTGACCATTTAGGGGTCAGGGGAGAATTCAAGCAGATTGGTGGTCCACGGAACCTGGTCCCATACCGGGCTGGAGTATTGTATTTTCATGGGGGTGTCTCTCTCCAGGAATGCCTTGTCCCGGTGATCAGCCTGCGGCTTGGTAAAATAACAAAAGAAACGAAAAAACCGAAACTGAAAATATCCTATAAAAAGGATGCAAAATGCATTACCACGCGACTGCCGGTTATCTCACTTATTTTTGAAGACAAGCAAATGGGGTTGTTTCCCAGGGAAGATGCCATTGAATTATTGATAGAGGCACACGATAAAAAAGAAAATGTCGTGGGTGAAGTGATGGCGGGTAGAATTTCAAATCCGGCAACAGGGACCATTATGATAAAACCAGGAGTACAGGTCCAGGTCACGTTGAGAATGCAGGAAGAATATGAAGGATCTTTTATGGTAAAAGTGATGAATCCCGCGACCTTTACTGTCTATTT
>JAOZRF010000322.1:520-4059 GCA_029940245.1 Desulfobacula sp. | reverse complement strand
AAAAGTGCCAGTATTTTTCAAGGCAATTTCTTCCAGCATGACCTCCCCATTCAAAACAACTTTGATGCCATCATAGGCAATCCCCCCTGGCCAGGACGAACCTCTATGGCTGATAAAGTTCTCATGCAGTGGCTGGAGGATAAAAATCACAACCCGCTGCTTTGTGACCCGGATCTTCCTAAGTTAAAGACATATCGGAAAAGCGTTTTTTCCCCTTCAAATCAAGTCGCTCATACTTTCATGTGGAAAGCATTGTTTCATCTTAAGAAATCCGGCAACTGCTGTATGCTTCTACCCTCAGAAGTGCTGCTTAATAAAACAGATAATTTTCAAAAAGAATGGTTCAAGAGAACTACTGTAGATAAAATTATCCATTTAGCGGATTATAGACGTCTATTATTCGAGAATGCAATTCGCCCATGCTTTATTGCGTGTTTTAATCCAAACAAACCTGATATAGATTCTCATAAAATTGAATATGTGGTACCAAAATACCTGGGACAAGACCCGGTGGTCGGTAAAATACCGGTTGCTTCTGATGATTCTGTGACAATCCTTTTAAAAGATGTGATTGATGCAACAGAGAATGAATCAGCTTCCGTTCTATGGAAAAGTCGTTATTCAGGATCACCCCGTGATTGGAGGTTGATTAATTATTTACAAAAGTTACCCCCTCTAAGTAATCTGGCTGGTTTGCCAGAATCAAACAAACCATGGAAAAAAGGTAAGGGATTAAAACCATGGTATCAGGCTGCTTATGACCTGAAACCTGAAACATACCCTTCTATTCCTAAACCAATACCGGGTCGACTTGATGATCCGTTTATTGAAGCAACATATCCGAAAACACAGTATTGCATATTATCATCTGATTGCATAACTCTTGGAGAGAAGCTCAGGAAAGTAAAATACAAAGATACTACAATTCCAGAATCAAAACGAAATGCATCAACAAAAGGATTATATATGGGGAATCACAGATGGCGTTATGAGCCCCCATTGGTATTAATAAACAAGGGATTTAATCGTGTTTTATTTTCTGATTTTTTTATTTTTTATCAAGACTCCGTAACAGGAATTTCTGGGCCTAAGAAAGATAAAGAGCTCCTTATCTTCTTTTCGGTTTATGCCCAGTCTCGACTGGCCACCTATTTTCAATACCATACATCGGGTAGCTGGGGAATTGAAAGAACTGAAGTCCGGCTGCACGAATTGCTAAGGCTTCCGTTTCCAAAGCCTGAAAATATGGGAATGAATGAAAAGAAATCACAACAGGTTATAAAAAAAATTGCTTCAAAAGTGAGAGCCTTCAAAAAAAGATTGGAAAAACTCCATGAGGAATATGAAGACACGAAAAATGGCATTACTCTTCATGGCGATACGTTTGATGAAGCCCGCCAAACAAAATCCAAAGAGCTGACACAAGAACTGGAACCCCTTGTATATGAATACTTTGGCCTTACCAAAGAAGAGATTGCCTTGATCGAGGATACGTGTGAAATTTACGAAAAGAGCGCAACCCCTGAACGGTATGACAAACCCATAAAAACCTTGCAGAAAACTACCAGAAAGGATCGGTTACAATACTCAAAATGGTTATGCAGCACTCTCAACAACTGGATACTGGAAGCATGGCAACCTGATCGGCCACCTTTTTATTTTTGTGCAGAATCGACTAAGTTTAAAACGTTGGGCCAAGTATTAATTAGTCTTTGCAAAACAAAAAACAAAAGAAAGAACTCTGAAGTTGACCATAAAAGGATTGAAATGATTAATGCGTTTAAAAGAATTTCAACTGCATCAATCAGTGAAAGAGGCAGTCTTACTTATTTAAGAGGAATTGTTTTTGTAGAAAATGATAAGATTCATGTTTTAAAACCGGATATGCTTGGCAAATGGACCCGAACCGCAGCTTTAAATGATGCCCAGGATCTTTTTGATTTGATTATCACCTCTCCGAAGAGGAATGCATGAACATAATTGGGAATTTTGATCTTTTCGCCGATACCTTTCCTCCAACTCTTTTGCCATGGGTATTTCAAATAATTTTAAGGGAATGGAATAATTTTCCCAGAACAACCCGAAACCCGTTAGAGAACAGAATTACAAAACGTTTTGTCGGGCATCTACAATCTTGCCAGGAAACTCGTCAACTTCCCTTTACTTTCGAAGCACTTGTAAAGCTTGTTGACGCAAGAAAAGATACTGAAACAGGTGAACTTGATATCCGGGTCATACATGGCCAGCGTTCAAGAGTGTTCTTTGCCTTTGAATGTAAAAAGTTAAATGTAATTCACTATGGTAAATATGCCAGCCAAGCAGGCAAATATGTTGGGGACGATGGCATGGGCTGTTTTCTTTCTGGACAATATGACGGCGGAAGCGATTGTGGAGGAATGATTGGCTATGTAATGGATAACAATGTTCCAAAAGCCGTAATTGCCATTAACAAAGCCTTGAAGACATATGAGAATTCTCTTAGGATAAAGCAACCCGTCAAACTCAAAATATCATCGCTGCTGAATGAAAATGACAATCCGTGTTATGAAACCATTCACATGAATAGTGAAAAGGATTTTACAATATACCATTTGATTTTGCCATATGATGTGAGGGTATGAATAATTTCCAATATGAAGTCTTATATAAAAAATATCTGAACCTGCTTGAAGAAAATAAGTGTCTGAAAGCAAAAATCAAAAAATTTGAAGCAGAATCTAATGCTTTTGAATCCCATCCAAAAACATTTCAAACACAAGAGTTGTTCTTCGAAGAGACCTGGGGAACCGAGCCTGATAACCGGGTTAAAGAAAAACTTATAGAGAACGGTTCCATTTGCGGCAAAACAGTTAATTATTATTCTGCAAAGGAAGATAAAATAGCCCTTTTCATGTCCCTGTTTAAAGGCCGAAGAGATGTATATGCTAAAAGATGGCAAAACAAAAAGGGAAAATCCGGATATAGTCCGGCATGCTTGAATGAGTGGATTCCCGGGATATGCAGGAAGCCAAGAATAAAATGTTCCAAATGTGACAAAAAATCTTATTCCATATTAAATGAAGCAATTGTTGAAAAACATCTTCAAGGCGAGATAGTCATCGGAATTTATCCGATGTGTCTTGATGAAGCCTGTTATTTCCTGGCCATTGATTTTGACAATGAGGGTTGGCAAAAAGACATTGCCGTCATAAGAGATGCATGCACGAAAATTGGGATTCCTGTTGCGATTGAACGATCCAGATCCGGTAATGGCGGTCATATATGGTTTTTTTTTGAAAACGCGATATCTGCAACCCTGGCAAGAAAATTTGGAAAGTCACTGCTGACCTATTCAATGGAAAAAAGACATGAAATTTCATTTAAATCCTATGACAGACTATTCCCCAATCAGGACACAATGCCCAAAGGCGGTTTCGGAAACCTGATCGCATTGCCTTTACAGAAGGTTCCAAGGGGAAAAGGTAACTCTCTTTTTGTTGATAAATTATTTGAACCTTATAAAGATCAGTGGAACTTTTTATGTGCTATTCAAAAATTGT
>JAOZRF010000322.1:0-510 GCA_029940245.1 Desulfobacula sp. | reverse complement strand
GAAAAAGATTTGATTTCTTTTACAACAAAGTTCAGCAAAGGCAATGAGTTGGGCGTACTGAAAAATGAAGAAACGCATGCTAACAAACCTTGGATAAAAAGGGAGATAAAACTAAAACTTCAGGATTTTCCTAAAACGATTGAAATGACCAAATCCGGGATGTTGTACATTAAAAAATCTGGGTTGACTCAAAAAACATTGAATATCTTAAAACGGTTTGCAGCCTTTAAAAATCCGGATTTTTATAAAAGTCAGGCAATGAGAATGCCCACTTTTAATAAGCCGAGGGTTATTTCCTGTTCTGAGGATTTCGATGACTTTTTGGCTTTACCCCGTGGATGTGAAGATGATGTAACCAACTTGTTCAAAGAATATAAAGTCAAGTTGAATAAGATCGATGAAACAAATCCGGGTCGGTCCGTTAATATCGAATTTAGTGGTGTTCTCCTGCAGGAACAGCAGGATGCAGTCGACAGGCTGTTACGGAACTAAATCAAATTATAACTATCA
>JAOZRF010000012.1 GCA_029940245.1 Desulfobacula sp. | reverse complement strand
GATTGACTTCACTGTATTACCTTGGCGGGAAGGTAAGCTGGTAGAACAAATCCGATTCAGGCTAAGTGTATAAAGGAGAAAAAAATGAAACAAACAAAATGGGTTTTAATTTTAGCAATCACAGCGTTATTTCTTTCTGTTGCCTGTTGTTATGCATCCGGCGGGCATGAACACGAACAGGACAAAAAAGTGGGTATTCTTCTGGTGGCTTTCGGTTCCAGCGAAGCATCTGCACAAATTTCTTTTGAAAAAATTGATGACCGGGTTAAAGCCAGATACCCTGGGATTCCTGTTCACTGGGCCTATACATCCTATATTATCCGCAACAAACTTGCCAAACAGGGAAAATATCTGGACTCTCCTGAAGTGGCTCTGGGCAAAATGATGGATCAAAAATTTACCCATGTGGCGGTTCAGTCCCTCCACACCATCATAGGGGCTGAATATGACGATTTAAAGAAAACCATCGATGCATATAAAGTAATGGAAGGGTTTCAGAAAATTCTTTTAGGCTATCCCTTGATGGCAACGCAAGAGGATATGGAGCGAACAGTTGATGCTGTTTTAGCGACCATCCCAAAAGAAAGAAAAAAAGGTGAAGCAATTGTATTAATGGGACATGGTACTCATCACCCGGCCAATGCCTTTTATGCCGCCTTAATGTTTCAGCTTCAACTCAAAGATCCCAATATTTTTGTGGGAACAGTTGAAGGATATCCTGGAATTGATATGATTCAGGGATTGTTACAGAAAAAAAATCTAAAGAAAGTCTGGTTAATGCCGTTGATGTCAGTTGCGGGCGATCATGCAAAAAATGATATGGCAGGAAATGAAGAGGACTCCTGGAAGTCTATCTTAACAAAAGCAGGCATTCAATGCATTATAGTTCTAAAAGGGACTGCTGAGTATGATGCTTTTGCCGATATTTGGGTTGATCACATTGCCGGGCTTTTGCATCATTTTTAGAATAAAATAAGTCTGTAAATAATTTATTTTATTGAGTAAATATTATCATATACTAAGATACAATGGTATTTTAAGTTTTTCTCGGAATAGAACCTTCCATTTAAATATATGAATCAGAACAGTTATCGTAGGCCCTTCTTCCAAATAAATATGTCATGATGGTTAAATTAATTCACACTCACTTTTTATATCTTGACTTATGAAATTATATATATATGATAAAAAAATAGTTCCGGTGCATATACGCATAATAGGGAACTCCGTTAAAATCGGAGACGGGCCCGCCGCTGTAAACGGGGACGAACGCTTCATGTTGTCACTGCCTTTTTTTAAAAGGTGGGAAGACAAAGTTATTAGATCGATCCGTAAGTCAGAAGACCTGCCTGAATGAATAATGATAGATCCTCTGGACAGGGTATATCATAATATTGAGGATTAAAAACGTAATCCCCGGACAGATAAAACGGTCCGGGGATTTTTGTTTTCAGGTAAAGAACCTTATGAAATAAGCTTTTTTTAAAGTTCAGGAGATGCAACGAAACTGTGGCAAAAAGAATTAAAAAATTATTATACAGACATATGGCATGGAAATTTATCCTTCTTCTGGCCGTTCTTTCAGTTGCTGTTCTTATTTCTGCCGGTATGGGATATCTGAAGATCAGTTTTTATGATGTGGTGAACATCATTGTCACATCAATCACGGGAAACACTGAACAAATGAAAGATATGGAGGACGTATTCAGTGTTGTTGTGATGGATGTGAGGCTTCCGAGAATTTTATGCGCGGTTATCGTTGGTGCAGGACTTGCCGTTTCGGGCTGTGTGTACCAGGGTATCCTGTTAAATCCGCTGGCAGATCCCTATACGCTTGGGATTTCTGCAGGGGCCGCCTTTGGGGCTTCACTGGCCTTTCTGTTTTTTCCGGAAGCAGGCCTTTACGCGATTCCCTGTTTTGCTTTTTCAGGTGCTGTCGTTACCCTTTTTGTGGTGGTCTGGCTTTCTTCAGGGAAAACTTTTTCCCGGGACGGGCTGTCCTCAAATAGTTTGATTCTTTCCGGTATCATTGTAGCTTCCATCCTTTCCGCCGGTATCAGTTTTCTGAAATACATTGCCGATGAAGAGGTTTCGGTGATTATTTTCTGGCTCATGGGAAGTTTTGCATCCAAAACCTGGACAGATGTATGGATACTGCTGATGGTTGTATCAACAGGTTCTTTGATTATCTATTTTTATTCCCGGGACCTGAATGTGATTGCTCTTGGAAGCAGGATGGCCTCCACTCTGGGAATCAACACAGGAAGGGTCACCATGATTCTTCTAATTACCTCCTCCCTGGTTGCTGCTGTATGTGTTGCAGTATCGGGCATTATCGGTTTTGTGGGGCTCCTGGTTCCTCATATGATGCGCAGCATGACAGGTCCGGACAATACACGCCTGATACCTGTTTCCCTTCTTGCCGGCGGGATTCTCATGGTGACGGCTGATACCATCACCAGGGCGGTACTGCCTGTTGAGGTGCCCATTGGTGTTCTGACTGCTCTGATCGGCGGTCCTTTTTTCTGTTATGTGTTCCGCAGGAATCATTTAAGGAACAGGGGGAAGCAGGTATGATATACGCCATTGACGACATCTCTTACGCCTATGATTCAATTAATATCCTGGAAAGGATTTCCATTCAACTGGAAAAAGGTTTTTTCTATGGAATCCTGGGCCCCAACGGATGCGGGAAAACCACTTTTCTCGATCTTCTGATCCGGCATAAAAAACCTAATTCAGGCCATATCACATTTTCAGGAACAGATCTTTCCAAAATCAGCAGAAAACAGCTTGCTCGCAAAATTGCCCTGGTTTCCCAGAATTTTTATATCAATTTTCCTTACACAGCCAGGGAAGTGGTGATCATGGGACGGTATCCCTATATATCTCGTTTTTCATCCCCCTCTTCAGAGGATCTCGACCGAGTGGACAGCATCATGGAAAAAACCGGGGTGGACCTCTTATCAGACAATTTTATTACAGAATTGTCCGGTGGGGAGAGACAACGTGTGGTATTCGCAAGAGCCCTTGTCCAGGATACTGATGTGATAATTCTGGATGAGGCAACCTCCAATCTTGATATCCGGCACACCATTGATTTACTTGATATCGTGAGAAACAGGGTGGATCAGAAAAAACTCACGGTGATATCCGTTTTTCAGAATATTAACCTGGCGGCCAGGTATTGCGACCGATTGATTTTTCTTCGGAACGGCAACATCATAGCCCAGGGAAAAACAGAAGAGATGGTCAACAAATGTTTGATTCAAAAAGTGTTTGATGTGGAATCTGAAATCCGTTTTGAATCCCTGTACAATTCAAGCCAGGTGATCTTTAAAAGGGGGGCCAGTGAAACTCTTTAAAAATTATTGCCTTATTTTATTTTTTTTCTTGCCTGCCATTTTGGTACATGCAGGTGATAAGGGCTCCTTTTATATGCTGGAGGAAAAAACCCTTGTGGATCAGAAGGGAAGACATGTGACGATCCATAAACCCTTTCAGCGGATCATCTCTCTTTATGGGGCCCATACGGAAAACCTTTTCTATCTCGGACTTGACCAGGAAATTATCGGGGTGACACAGGCAGACAAGTACCCGGAAAGAGTATTCACTAAAAAGGTATTTTCCCAAGGGGATGATCCGGAAAAGTACCTGGTGGCAAAACCCGATCTCGTCTTGATCAGGCCCATGCTTGACAGAGGTTATGCCCGGCTGTTTGACCGGCTTGAAAAAAGCGGGATTACCGTTATTTCCCTTCAACCAAAAAATATTGAAGAAATGTTCCTGTATTGGAAAATTCTCGGGATTCTTACGGGCAGAAAAAAAGAATCAGGGTTGATGATAGAAAAGTTTAAGCAGTCAGTGGATGCGTACCGCCGGATTACCAGTAATGTAGAAAATCGGTGTAATGTGTATTTTGAGGCTATTCACACGAAAATGAAAACCTTTACCCGGGGCTCCATGGCTGATTTTGTTCTCACTGCCTCGGGTGGAATAAACGTGGCAGATGACGGGGCCCCCTCCCGGGGAACGAATATTGCCATTTATGGAAAAGAGCGGATACTGTCCAAGGCATCACAAATCGACGTGTTTATCTCCCAGAAAGGAGCCATGAACCGGGTAACTTTGGAGATGATAAAAAAAGAACCGGGGTTTCATATCATCAAGGCCATTCAGAACGGCCGGGTTTTTATTGTAGATGAGAAGATCGTATCCCGGCCCACCATGCGCCTTCTTTGTGGAATATCCGCGATTGGAAATTACCTGTATCCTGATTTTTTTAAAGAAAGACAGAAGAAATTGTAAAGGAACCTTTGGACGAAAATGAATGCAGACCCAATAAATAAAAACGGGTTGATTATAGCCGGCACCAACAGCGGATGCGGGAAAACAACTGTCTCCCTGGCTTTGATGGCCTGGCTCACCAGACAGGGATACCATGTCTCACCTTTTAAGGTCGGGCCGGATTTTATCGATCCCGGTCATCACAGAAGGATCACTGGAAACGAAAGCAGAAATCTGGATGGATGGATGCTGGATAAAGACTACAACCGCGAAAGGTTTGCAGAAGGCACAAAGGGCTTCGATATCTCCATTATTGAAGGAGTTATGGGTCTTTTTGACGGTTTCAGTGGAAAAGACGAGGCCGGTTCCACAGCGCAAATGGCAAAGTGGCTGGGACTTCCCATCATTCTGGTGGTCAATGCCCAGAGCATGGCCCGAAGCGCAGCAGCACTTGTGCAGGGGTTTGAAAATTTTGACCCTGACCTCACCTTTGCCGGCGTAATTTTCAACAAACTGGGCTCTGTAAATCATCTCCATTATCTGACAGAAGCCATGGAGACAAGTGTCCGGATGCCCTGCCTTGGAGGTATCCTCCGGGATGAAGGCATTGAAATTCCTGAACGTCATCTGGGGCTTGTGACAGAAGATGAGCATCAGCTTTCAGGGTCTGATATGGACCGGTTATCAAATATTATTGAAGATAGAATTGATACGGAAAAACTTTTTAAGGGAGTAAGCAAGTCATTAAAAAGAGCTGTTAAAAAAAAAGAAAAGGGCCATAAGGTGAAAATAGGTGTGGCCCGGGATAAGGCTTTTTGTTTTTATTATCAGGACAACCTTGATCTTCTTGAAAAAGAGGGTGCTGAACTGGTTTATTTTTCCCCTGTATCAGACGAAAACCTGCCCGAAGAAATCCAGGCAATCTACCTTGGGGGCGGTTATCCTGAGATGTTTGCAGGTCCCTTATCGGAAAACCGAACCATGCTGGCAGATATGAAAAAGGCAAGCCGGAGCGGGATGCCCATTTATGCAGAATGCGGGGGATTCATGTACCTTTGCCGCAGCATCACGGATCACGGGGATCACTATCATAAAATGTCAGGGTGCTTCCCCTTTGATACAAAGATGCTGAAGGGAAGAAAGGCACTGGGTTACAGAGAAATTACATTATCACTGGATTCAATTATTGGGGAAAAAGGGCTGGTCGTCCGGGGTCATGAATTTCATTATTCTGAAATTGATAACGGGACACATCAACCTGAGGTGAAAAAGGCATATATGGTAAGTCCAAGAATTGGTGTAAATATTTTGCAGGAGGGTTACCAGAAAGAGAACACCCTTGGCAGTTATATTCATCTCCATTTTGGAAGTAATCCAAAAATTTGCAGGCATTTAATCAGGTCTGCTGTTGCATATAAGCGTAAAGGAGAATCATGAAACCTGAAGAAATAGAAAAATTGAGCTTTTCTATCATTGATGAAGAAGCCGGTAACCATGGATTTACAAGAGAAGAGTGGAGCATTGTACGGCGGATGATTCATACATCTGCTGATTTTGAGTATGTCCATTCCATTCGGTTTTCAGGTGATCCCATTGCGGTTGGTATAAAAGCCATAAGAGCCGGAAAAAACATTATTACAGATACACAAATGGCACGAGCGGGTATCCGAAAAAAAAGTATGGAACGATTCGGAGGCCGCGTATCCTGCCTGATTAGTGACAAGGATGTTGTGGCTAAAGCAAAAGAAGAAGGAACCACACGTGCCCGCATGGCAGTGGATTTGTCCGTGGATGCACTGGAGGGTGGAATTTATGCCGTTGGAAATGCACCCACAGCACTTCTAAGATTAATTGAGCTGATCAATGAGGATAAAATTCAACCTGCACTGATCCTTGGATTTCCCGTCGGCTTTGTGAATGCAGCGGAATCAAAGGCTCTTCTTACGGAAATAAATATTCCTTTTATAACCAATGAAAGTAGAAAAGGCGGATCAAATATCGTGGCAAGCGTGGTAAATGCCCTTACTATACTCGCCGAGGAAACAAGGTAATTAATATGAAAAAAAAACCAGGAATCCTGTATGGAATCGGGGTTGGACCGGGAGACCCGGATCTTCTTACAATCAAAGCGGTTAATATTCTGAAAAGTGTGGATGTTGTATTTGCTGCATCGTCCATAAAAAACAAGCATAGTCTGGCGGTTGAGATTGCACGACCCCATATTGCAGAGAATACCGATATGAGGGCACTCCCCTTTCAGATGTCAAACAATGAAGCAGAACGCGGGAAACTCTGGGAGCAAAATGCAGAGATTATCATGTTGGAACTTCAGAAGGGAAAGTCTGTCGCTTTTCTGACACTGGGGGACTCTCTCACGTATTCTACATATGGGTACCTCTTGAAAATTATCAACAAAAAAGCTCCCCAAATCAAGGTTGTCTCTGTTCCGGGTATCACTTCCTATCAGGCAGCGGCCGCACGACTCAACACCCCTCTTGTGGAGGGGGATGAGTCCCTTCTGATCACGTCAGGTGCGCGGGGGGGCGATGAACTTCGAAAATACGGTGTATCTGCGGATAATGTGGTGCTTCTGAAAGCCTATAAAAATGTTGCAGATATCAATTCTGCCCTGAAGGAAGCCAACCTTTTGGAAAATAGTATCGGTATCTCCAGATGTGGAAGAAAGGATGAAAAAATTTTCCGGGATGTCACGGTATTTGAAAAACGAAAGCCGGATTACTGGACTCTTGTGATTGCCAAGAAAAACAAGGCGTATGATCAATGAAACAAAGAAGGATCAAGCCTGATTACCGGGGGGTTGCGATATCTCTGGTTATCTCATTCATCATTCTTTTATGCGGAATTTATCTTGTTGAATCCCTGACCTTTGTTACAGTTTTTAAACGACTTTTTATTCCCCTGGTCCGGCTACTGGCCTTCATAACCCTGGGCCTTGCATTGGGCCAGTACCTGGAATTGTCAGGGCTGACAAAAAAATTATCCATTCTGGCCAGGCCTCTTTTCAGGTTTGGTAAACTGGGGGACAGATGTGGAAGCGCTTTCACCACAGCGTTTGTTTCCGGTGTTGCAGCCAATGGTATGCTGCTAGAATTTTATCAGGATGAGAAGATTTCTAAAAAACAGGTTTACCTGACCAACTTTGTCAACCAGCTGCCGGCTTATTTTCTGCATCTCCCCACTACATTTTTTATTGTTCTTCCCCTGACCGGTTCGGCAGGGTTGATCTATTTTTGTATCACACTCCTGGCAACACTTCTGAGAGTTTTTCTGTTTCTTCTTTACGGGCACCTGTTTCTTGCACAACCTGAAGAGTATTGTTTACACTCTCCGAAAATAGAAGAATCCGCCAAAGAAAAAAGAGCAGTATGGCAGAGTATTAGAAAGAAACTTCCTGGCAGGATCACCAAGGTATTTATTTGGATATTTCCGATCTACATCTTTATCTATGTGGTTAATGCGGCAGGCTTGTTTAAATTTTTGAATTCTGCCCTTTCCGGATTTATTGTTACACGAGTTGTACCTGTGGAATCCCTGTCAGTTGTGATTTTAAGTTTTGTGGCGGAGTTCACATCAGGTTTTGCTGCTGCGGGAGCCCTTCTTGATTCAGGAGTAATCACCGTAAAACAAACAGTGATTGCTCTTTTAACAGGAAATATCGTTGCATTTCCCATCCGGGCCATCCGGCATCAGTTACCCCGGTATATTGGAATTTTTTCGCCAAAAATGGGAACGGGCATGCTGCTGATGGGACAGTTTTTCAGGATATCTAGTATTATTTTTGTAGGTGTTTGTTATTATTTTTTGTTTTAAAGTAAAGGATAAACAGGAAGATTCAGGGTGACAAAAAAAGAGAAAAAACTTAAGTCGGGATATACAACCGGAGCCTCTGCAGCAGCAGCGGTAAAAGGGGCCGTATACCTGCTGGTTCATAACAAAAAGAAGAACTTTGTTACCATCCCTTTCTTAAGTAAAGGATCGGTTGATATTCAGATTTTTTCGTTGAAAGAAAAACAGGGACGTGTCTTCTGTTCTGTGATCAAGGATGCGGGAGATGATCCGGATATCACAAACAAAGCTGAAATTGGTGCAGCAGTATCCATCCATGAGTCAGATAAAAGTAATATTGTAATCCGGGGTGGACGGGGAGTCGGCCGGGTGACCAAGCCTGGTCTGGAAATTCCTCCGGGAGAACCTGCCATTAATCCGGGCCCCAGGGAAATGATCCAACAGGCGGTTCAGGATGTGATAGAAAATTTTGAGGATAGAAAATGGACCGTAGATATTGAAATTTTTGTTCCCCAGGGCGAAATTCTGGCAAAAAAGACTCTAAATTCCAGGCTCGGCATCATCGGGGGTATTTCGATTCTTGGGACAACGGGTGTTGTCAGACCCATGTCCCATGAGGCGTATATTGCCACCATCCGAAGTTCTCTTTGTGTGGCGTCAGCTATTGGAGTCCGTACTCTATATTTTACAACCGGCCGGAGAAGTGAGCGATTTGCAGAAAAAATTTTTACATCAGAGCCCAAAGAAGCCTTTGTACAAATAGGAGATTTTTTTGGGAAATCACTGGAGATGGTTTCTGAAATGCCCTTTAAACATGTTATATTTGTGGTTTTTTTTGGCAAGGCAGTAAAGATGGCTCAGGGTGTTTATCATACCCATGCTGCAAAATCGAATCTCAGCCTGGATCAACTCTCCTGCTGGGCCTATGAAAGAACGAGGGATGCAGAACTTTCTGATAAAATTAAACAGTCCAACACGGCACGGGAAGCTTTTTTTCTCTTAAAGGAAAATCACAAGGACGTCATCCAGGATATCAGTGAAAAAATTGTGTACTCGGCAGCGCCTTATACATCCCCTCATATCCGCCTGAAATCCGTTGTTCTGGATTTCGATGGTGAGGTTGTTGCAGAAGTAGAACTCAATGCAAGGAGTGGTATTTCATGAACAGAGTCTCGATTATCGGGCTGGGAATGAGCTATCAGGATCTTACGGATCAGCATTTGACGATTATCAGTCAGTCGGATGTCCTCATGGGAGGGGTTCGCCACCTTTCTTTATTTCCTGATTTTGCGGGTGAAAAAATTGAAATTTCCAATAATTTAAAAGAAGTTGTTGCCTTTATTCTGAAGCACCAGGCTTTCCGTAAAATTACTGTTGTGGCATCGGGCGACCCGCTTTTTTACGGAATAGGCGGGTATCTATCCCAAAAAATAGGCAGGGACAAGATCACGGTCTATCCCAATGTCTCAACCGTTGCAGCGGCCTTTGGGCGCCTGGGTGAGTCCTGGCAGGATGCCGAATTGATAAGTCTTCATGGAAGAAAATTAACACCGGTTCATCTTGAAAGGATCCGGAACTGCCGGAAAGCGGCGGTTCTGACGGATGGCACCCGAACACCTGCATGGTTTCAATCCAAACTTAGCCAGGCTGGTATCCATGGGTTTGTGATTTGCGTACTGGAAAAAATTGGTCAAAAAGATGAAAACATAACCTGGATTACAGGGGATGATTTATGTAAAAGGGATTTTCAGGACCCGAATATCGTTCTTCTCCTAAGGAAAGAAAAGGATACAAAAAACTCCATAAAGGAAACCAAGATAAATATCGGTATGCCGGAAGCCTTGTTCCAGCATGAAAAGGGGCTGATCACAAAACCGGAAGTCAGGGCAGTGTCCCTTTCCAAATTAAAGTTGATGAGCGATCATATCCTTTGGGACCTCGGTGCCGGCAGTGGCTCCATTTCCATTGAGGCTCATTTTTTTATTAAGACAGGACAGATCATTGCTGTGGAAAAAAACCTGAAGCGAATCAAAGATATTGAAGCGAACAAAGGTAAATTCAAAGTTGATATCCTAAAGATTGTTCATGCGGAGCTTCCGGGCGGCCTGGAAAACCTAGCCGTTCCCGACAGGGTCTTTATCGGGGGGGGAGGGAAAAACCTTCCTGAACTTATTGAACGGTCCGCTTCTTTCATGAAAAAAGGGGGAAGAATGGTTGTGAATACCGTGCTTTTAGGCAATGTATCATCCGTTCTTGAAAAATTGGAAAAATTAAATTTTAACACTGATATTGTACAGATTCAGGTGAGCTGCGGTCACCCTATGCCGTGGAATTTAATGCTGAAAAGCCAGAATCCTGTTTTTATTATATCCGGAGAAAAAAAATGACACATATACAGGAAACAAAGAAAAACCCCGTTCTTTTTACCGGGGCAGGTCCGGGTGATCCGGATTTGATCACAGTTAAGGGAATGAAGGCTCTGAACGAGGCAGATCTTGTGATCTATGCAGGATCCCTGGTGCCTAGGGCAGTCCTCAAATGGGCAAAAAAAGCAGAGTGTATCGACAGTGCCTCCCTTCACCTGGATGAAATTACCGGCATGATGAAAGTGGCATATAACAAAGGGGAAAAAGTTGTCCGGCTGCATACGGGAGACCCTTCCCTTTACGGAGCGATTTTTGAACAGATGGCGGAACTGGAGAAAGAAGACATTCCCTACAAGGTAATACCAGGTGTCACTGCAGCCTTTGCTGTAGCAGCCGGACTGGGTATTGAGTACACCCTGCCTGAAATTACACAGACCCTGATTTTGACACGAATGGCAGGCCGAACCCCGGTTCCGGAATCTGAAACACTGGAAAGACTTGCATCACATGGTGCTTCCATGGCGATTTATCTGAGCATCACCCTTATTTCAAAAGTTCAAAGGATCCTGGTAAAGGCCTATGGAGAGGAGTTTATCTGTGCCATAGCATACAAGGTAAGCCATCCTGAAGAACGGTTTATCTGCGTGCCTTTGAAAAAACTTGCCCAAACCGTGGAAAAGGAAAAAATCAGGAGCCAGACATTGATTGTGGTGTCAAAGTCACTCAATACGGATAAGGCCGGTATGATCTATAAATCAAAACTTTATGATAAATCCTTCAGTCATGAATATAGAAAATAAAACAGCCGTCTGGGTATTGACCCGGGGAGGGCTAACCCTTTCCAAAAAATTGAAACAAAAAAAGACCGGTTTTGTTTTTTTTGTTTCAGATCGGTTTGAGAATGAAATCTGTGATGTCCCCTTTTCATCCTTACTAAAATGTGTGGGAAAAAATTTCAGCAGATACCCGCGTCATCTCTTTATTATGGCCACGGGCATTGTCATCCGGGTGATTGCCGATCATATCAGGCATAAGACCGTTGATCCTGCTGTGGTTTCCATGGATGATACCGGGCAGAATGTCATCTCCCTTTTATCTGGTCATCTTGGCGGGGCAAATCAGCTGGCTATGGAAATTGGAGACCTGACAGGTGCTGACCCTGTCTTATCGACAGCCACCGATGTAAACCAGGTTCCTGCCATTGATATGATCGCCCGGGAGAAAGGTCTTAAAATCGAAAATCCAGAGATGATCAAAAAAATAAACATGGCGTTTCTGGAAAAAGAAAAAATCTGGTTTCATGATCCATTCGGCCTGTTCGCTGATTTGTCCGATTCGCTTGATTCCTTTGGGAACCTTCCGGATTGCTTTATAAGTGAAACCAGTGAATGTGATTACCGTGTTATTATTGATGATGTAATTTGTAAGGATGATCAATGTTTAAAGTTAAGACCTTCCTCCCTTTGTGTGGGTATCGGTTGCAACCGGGGAACACCGGAATCTGAAATCATGGATCTTTTAAAGGATGTGTTTAAACAAAACGCTCTTTCAGTGCTTTCTATCCGGCACATCGCAACCATTGATATTAAAAAAGATGAGGAAGGGATTTTAAAAGTCTCAAAATCCCTGAATGTTCCCTTTGTTTTTTTTGAAAACCGGGAACTTAATACCGTTAAAAATGTAAAGAATATTTCTCAGATCGTAAAAAAACATACAGGAGCAAAAAGCGTATGCGAAGCAGCAGCAATTCTGGCAGCATCAAACGGGGAACTGATTGTGGAGAAACAGAAAACAAAAAATGTGACACTGGCAGTGGCTCGAATAACAGAGCTCTCTATATTGTCGGCATAGGGCCTGGCAACCCGGAGCATATGTCCGCCCGGGCACTGTCTGTCCTTAAAGAGGTGGATACCGTGGCCGGTTATACAACCTATATCGATTTGATCCGGAATCTGATTGCAGATAAGAACATCATCGCCACGGCCATGAAAAAAGAAGTTGACAGGGTTAAGGCTGCCATTGATACGACATTGTCCGGAAAATCCTGTGCCATTGTATCCAGCGGTGATCCCGGGATTTATGCCATGGCCGGTCTGGCTCTTGAAATCTGCAAGAAAAGAAAGCTTTCCATATTCAGTCCACAAAAAAAAAGAATAGATGAACAGGCATTGAGAGTTGAAGTCATACCGGGTATCCCGGCTCTCTCATCGGGAGCATCCCTTCTGGGCGCTCCGCTCACCCATGATTTTGCATGTATCAGTCTGAGTGATCTTATGACCCCTTGGGAGGTTATTGAAAAACGCATCGAATATGCAGCAAAAGCTGATTTTGTTTTGGTTATTTTTAATCCAAAAAGTAAAAAACGCGACTGGCAGCTTGGAAAAGCCATGGAAATTGCGCTGAAGTACAGGGATGGGAACACACCAGTGGGTATTGTTAAAAATGCCATGCGTGATTCCCAGAATGTCCGTATCCTATCCCTTTCGGAACTTGCCAATGCGGATGTCGACATGCTGACAACCGTTTTTATCGGGAGTACTCAGTCTGCCACGTATCGTGATTTTATGTACACACCAAGAGGGTATTCAGGGAAATATACAATGGAGTAGGTGTGGCAGGTAACACGTTTACATAAGAAAAGTAATGTACTGTTTTTAAAACAAAGTAAAAGCGGGGGTTGAATTTGAAAAACAAGAGCAAAGCTCCCTGCATCGCAATTCTTGGTACGGGTTCTGATGTTGGGAAAAGTATCGTGGTTACGGCAATTTGCAGATTTTTTGCTGATTTGGGCCTGAGGGTTGCCCCTTATAAATCCCAAAACATGTCTAATAATTCAGGGGTCACACCAGAGGGTCTGGAAATGGGCCGGGCTCAGATTGTCCAGGCAGAAGGTGCCGGAGTAGTGCCTCATGTGGATATGAATCCCATTCTTTTAAAACCGACCAGTGACGTGGGCTCCCAGGTGATTGTAAATGGTTTGGTCTGGCAGAACTGCAGTGCCGGCAGTTATCATAAAAAAAAAAAAGAGCTGTTTGCTGTTGCTACAGAAGCCCTGGATAGATTGAGAGACAAATATGATCTGGTAGTAATAGAGGGTGCAGGATCATGCGCTGAGGTTAACCTCATGACCCATGACATTGTAAATTTCAAGATTGCCGAATATGCAGAAGCGCCCGTAATCCTTGTGGGAGATATTCACAGGGGTGGCGTGTTTGCGCAGATTGCGGGAACCCTTGACTGTATTCCGGACTCCTGTAGAAAACTGGTTCAGGGCGTGATCATCAACCGGTTCCGGGGTGATATCTCTCTTTTTCATGATGGCGTACAATGGATTGAAAATAAAACACAAAAAAAAGTATTGGGGGTTCTTCCCTGGTATACCCATATCGAGATTGAAGCCGAAGATTCCGTTGTGATTGAACAGGTCAGCAAAAAGCTTCCGGACCATCCTGAAAACCACCTGCTAGCCGTCATCCGATTGCCTCACATTGCCAATTTTAATGATATTGATCCTCTGTTACATCTGAAGGGGCTGGATGTTCACTTCCTGGACCGGGTGTGTGACCTTGATAAGGCCGGTGCCATAATTATTCCGGGGTCCAAAAATACACGGGCAGACCTTCTCTGGCTTCACAAACAAGGATGGTCCGATGCCATAAAGACCTATGTGGATAATGGCGGTTATGTTTTTGGGATTTGTGCCGGATATCAGATCATGGGAAAAAAGGTTGTGGACCCCGAGGGCTTTGAGGGAAAACCCGGAGAAACAGAAGGCCTCTCACTTATTCCCGTAGAAACGGTATTAACCGCTCCGAAAATGACCTCTTTGAGCCGGTTTCGCTGGCAGGAAAGTGAAGGCTTTGGATATGAAATCCATATGGGGCATACAACAGTTCCCAAAGGTAGGCACCCCTTTAGAATAAAAGAGAGAAATGCAGAACCAGTTGATTTTCCAGATGGGTGTCTATCTGAAAATAACAGGTGTATTGGAACCTATCTCCATGGTTTTTTCAATTCCGCTGAGATTACACAAAAATGGCTCCATATGATAGGGATGGATTCTGTTTCATGTGAAAAAGACAGGGGGCTTGAAGAACGAAACAAGCAGTATGATCTTTTAGCAGATCACCTCAAAAAATATATTGATGTCGATTATTTGAAAGGGCTGGTCCACTATAATTCGTCTGGTTGCTTCTCGGGGTCGTAACAGGTGTATTGGCTGTTTGAGGTATTACAAGCTTTTTCCAGGAAAGAACGGCCGTTTTCCTTCAGGGCGTTGATTCGGAGGTAATCAAATATCTGTAAGATTAACCTGGAATTTGATCCTACTCTTCTTCACCTTTTCAGGAATATCCTGGTGGATTTTATTCAAGGCTTCTAATCGGGATTTCAGTTAAAACGAATGAAATCCATAGGCCGGAATATCTTTACGGAATTGCTGTTAATTATAATATCAGCATATAACAGGCAAGTTCAATACAAAATTATGCCACTTATTTGTTTGACATCTTAAATTATAACTATTAATTGATCATATCGGTAAAGGAAAAGAATGAATAGCTTTTAATTACAAAGAAAAGAG
This sequence comes from Desulfobacula sp., assembly GCA_029940245.1. Classification (GTDB taxonomy): domain Bacteria; phylum Desulfobacterota; class Desulfobacteria; order Desulfobacterales; family Desulfobacteraceae; genus Desulfobacula. The sequence goes on along the minus strand of JAOZRF010000012.1, from coordinate 59 downwards.
AAAAAAAAATGGGTGGTTTTTTTGGTTGTGCCTCACAGCAAAATTGCAATAAAGAACTT
>JAOZRF010000321.1:2543-4099 GCA_029940245.1 Desulfobacula sp. | reverse complement strand
TTTCCTGGAAAAAGATCCAAGGTTTTATTGGGAAGAATTTCCTTTGTTCCGATAATTGTCACTGGCAGGATTGGCAGATCCAAATCAAGGGCCATCTTGAAAGCGCCTTTTTTGAAACCTCTAATAATCCCATCAGGACTGCGAGTTCCTTCGGGGAAGAAGATAACTGATGTACCATTAACTATTTTTTCTTTGGCAATACTAAGTGTTTTTATAGCAGACTCATGGTCAGCACGATCAATGAAAATGTGTCCCACTTTTTCGCATCCAATACCTATCCCTGGCAGTTTTCTCAATTCTTGTTTCATTACCCATTTAAAATTGATATTGAGAAAACCATATAAGACAAAGATATCAAAAGCGCTCTGATGATTGACAATCACTACATAAGATTGTTTAATATCAATATGTTCTCTTCCAGATACGTTTACAAATATCGGTGTCATCCAGGAATTGAGACGAGCCCATATAACACCACCTGCAAAACTTGCCACCCGGTCATTAATTAGAAAGGCCAAAATTGCAGCGATTGCACCGAAAATAACAGTGGAAAGGCAAAAAAATGGTATATATACAAGCCACTTATATGGCTGATAGAGGAGATATAAAATTTTCTTCATATATTACCTATTTTAAAATTTATAATGAAATTATATATTAATTTTGTCAATAAGTACAAAATTTAAAATTTTTACTGGAATAGGGGAGGGGACTAATTATTGTGTACACGGGTATTCTTTTAAAGAAATCCACCCGAAAATCGGACCCAATACCAGGGGCAGAAAGGCTGTCCTTACACCGAAATAATTGATCCACAACCCCAGCAATTCAATGGTGACAATGGTGATCAAAAAACCGATGCAGTTAACAATTGTTAAGGCAGATCCCACATATTCCCGGGGAGCAAACTGGGTGTTCAGAGATGAAAATTGTGGAGAATCCGCCACAACCATAACCCCCCATATCTGAATGATGATCAGGGCTATTCCCTGGGGAAGGTCCTGGAGGAAAGGGGAAACCAGACAGATTGCACCGGAAATAAACAAGGCCACCAATGCGACTTTACGACTTCCTGCCTTTAATGCAATAATTCCCCCCACTGAGCAGCCAAGAAAACCGAACACAAAAAAGATAAAGGACCAAAGGTCAATATTATTTTTGACAATGGTTTTCAAAAGCAGGGGAATATAGGCAAAAACAGCATAAAGTTCCCACATATGGCCAAAATATCCAAAAGAGGCGGCTCGAAAACCCGGGTGTTGAAAGACATCCCTGACCACACCCATATAAAATCTGGACCCTTTTGGCAGGTGAGGACCATCTCCCACCAGGAAAAGCTGGATCAGTCCCCCTGCAAAACACAGCACAGAGGTTGCCTGTAGGATGAAACCGACATTGTCCTGAAAGTTGAGTACCTTGATCAGATAAGGGAAACCGGTTGCCAGCACCAGGGCGCCCACCAGCCATCCCAAGGCTTTGGACACGGTTTCAGGGTACCAGGATGCAGCGATTTTCATCCCCACCGGGTAGATACCAGCAAGAGAAACACCGCACAA
>JAOZRF010000321.1:0-2443 GCA_029940245.1 Desulfobacula sp. | reverse complement strand
TCGACATCAAGAGCAAGCCTTTGTAATTTTCCAAAAATGTGCCGGAATAATTAAACACCGCGCCAAAAAGGGCGCAGAAGAAAAATACCCGGGCAGGAGAAAACAGATCGGAAATGTTTAGAAACGCAAAAATCAAGGTGCCCAGTATAAATCCGAATTGAACGGCCGACAAAAGGAATCCCTGGTCAAGGTAGGCCACATTTGCCGCAAACCAGATTGAGCCGGAAAGAAACTGGGATAAAATAATAAAAAACAACCGCATGCAACCGCTCTTACGCTTTCATCGTAAATTAAAAAGCTTCTTTGTAGGATATTTGATTCATGACTGTCAATATAATTGCAACTAACCCAGCAATTCTCAGCGAGACCGTCCCTTATTTCTTTCCGGGATGATGACTGACAATCATGGCAACAACAGTTTGATAAGCGATAGAATCATCCATTGAAAAAAGTTAATTACAGGGTTTAAAACACCTAAATAGAGCAGTCCGATTATAAAAAAAAATCCATACCGCTCAAAACGAAAAAAGTAACTTTGAATGCTTGGGGATGCGAAGCCCATAAGAATTTTCGACCCGTCGAGAGGCGGCAGTGGTATCAAATTAAAAGCAGCCAGGATGATGTTGATTTTTGCAAAATAATAAAGAAACTGTGCCGGCATACTTGACGGCAAAGGGGACAGCAATCGATCCAAAAAAAGAGCACCAAACGCCAATAGCATGTTCGCTATGATCCCTGCGGAAGAGACCAATATCATCCCCTTGCGCTTATCACGCAATAGATTGAAATTCACCGGCACGGGTTTTGCCCAGCCAAAGCCAAAAATAAAGAGCATGGCAGTGCCCACAGGGTCGAGGTGTTTAAGCGGATTAAGGCTCAGGCGGCCAAAAGACTTGGCTGTCGGATCACCCATGCGATAGGCTACCCAGCCATGTGCCAACTCATGAAAAATGATGGCATACAATAGCGGTATGGCGATGAGGATGAATGCAAGCGGATCTTTAAGCAACAAATTGAGCAGGCCCATGGATAATCTCCTTGACAACACTTTGTAAAACTAGTTTCCTAACATTAACGCAGAACCCGCCTTTGTATTTTTAAGAATTGGAACCTTTCATAAATTCACTCAATAAATTCTCCAATTATACTATGCTTTTTTTTGATTTCATTAATAAAACGATCATAATGTCTCATTCTAAGTATTGAGCGGATTATCAGGTAAGCACCAATCACAATTAAAATAAGATTGAGAATTCCCAACGGGATAAGAAAATGTAAAACATGGAGGACATCATAGTATTTAGAAGTAGCTATCAGCAAACTCATAACCGATAACGGCAAAGCTAGGACAGCTATACCTGTCCGCATCACAGCTAAAGATGTCCGCTTCTCTGCTAACATTAGTTGAACTTCATTAATTGCTACTGAATCAATCTTATTTGTATCGGCACTCAAATTTTTCATCTTTGCTTATATGCTTTATTTTAATCATCTCCCATGGATCAATAGTGATTATCTGACCATTTATCGGGAATGCCAATTTTGGCATTCCCGATAAATGGCGACTTATAAAAAGGTTTTATGATTATGCTTCAAAGAATTATATTTTTTCATAACACTGATCTGCCCAGGCAAACAACTCTGGTGTGCCCCCGGTGTGCCAGAAGAGCACTGCCTGGTCGTTTGTAAAATAGCCTTTTTGAATAAGGTCTATAAAACCGCCCATGGCCCGGGCCGTGTACACGGGTCCCAGAAGAATTCCTTCATGATGTGCGAGATCTTTGATAGCATTGAATTCAAGATTCCCGGGCATGGCATATCCAGCCCCCAGGTAGTCACAATTAAGAGAAAAATCCGATTCTGTCATCCTTATGTCAGAATCGATCCTTTCAGCAGTGGCATTGGCAACCTTTGTCAGAACAGGAGGAAAAGGATCAGAACCGGTTTTAATTTGATCAATGCTGATTCCCAGTACCTCGCCGTTGAACCCGATTATTTTTGCTCCCAGAGTTAATCCTGCCTGGGTGCCTCCGGAACTGGTTGCAAATACAATGGCATCTGGTGTGAACTTCATATCATTCAACTGAAGTCTAAGTTCCAACATGGCATTAACATAGCCAACGGAACCAATCTCATTTGAACCGCCCACAGGAATCACATAGGGTTTTTTACCTATTTGGGCTAATTCGTCTGCTACCTGGAACAATTGTTCATCCCTGTTTTTTCTGTCGCAAAAATGAATCTTGGCTTTAAAAATTTTATCCAGTAGAAAATTGCCATTTGGAATTTTTGGTTCAGTACCGTTTAACACCAGGTGACAGTCAAGACCGGCCTTTCTTGCAGCGGCGGCAGTCAGGCGGCAATGGTTGGACTGTATCCCGCCGGCAGTGATCAAGGTGTCTTTTTCCTGTTCCAAAGCTTCTCCAATGAGAAATTCAAGTTT
>JAOZRF010000320.1 GCA_029940245.1 Desulfobacula sp. | reverse complement strand
ATAAAACAAGCCTGACCCCGTCTGCAAGAACTTAAGACCGAAAGTTGAGTAGATAAATTATGGATGATGAATATTATATGAGGCTTGCCATTAAGCAGGCCAAAAAAGCGGCTGCTTTGGATGAAGTACCTGTGGGTGCGGTTATTGTGGATAAGAATCAGACGATTGTCGGATATGGCTGCAATTGTCCCATATCATCCAATGATCCCACAAGTCATGCTGAAATAAATGCCATGCGCATGGCCTGCCTGGCTTTGAACAATTACCGGCTGATTGGCACGGTTTTATATGTTACCATTGAACCGTGTATCATGTGCATGGGCGCTATTATCCATGCCAGGATCAACCGGGTTGTTTTTGGGGCAGAAGATCCCGGATGGGGTGGGGCCGGGTCATTGGTTAACCTGGCAGAGGTTAAAAGATTAAACCATCACCCTGAAATTGTATCAGGGATTTATAAAGAAAAGACAAAACAGCTCATGAAAAAATTTTTTTTGGCTAAAAGGAGCAGATAGTGGGAAATACAGTGATTATCGGTACCCAGTGGGGAGATGAAGGCAAAGGTAAAATTGTTGATTTACTGAGTGAACACGCGGATTTTGTAGTCCGGTTTCAGGGGGGAAACAATGCCGGCCATACAATGGTTGTCAACGGCAAAAAGATTATCAGCCATCTTATCCCTTCCGGCATTATCCAGGGCAAAAAATGTTTTATCGGGAATGGTGTTGTGGTTGATCCCTTTGTGCTGCTTGAAGAAATTGATTATTTATTATCAAATCATATTGATGTTTCACCCGATATGCTCAAAATAAGCAATCGGGCCCATATCATCATGCCCTATCACAAACTGATCGACGCGGCCCGGGAGACTAAAAAAGGAGACCGGAAAATAGGAACAACGGGCCGGGGAATCGGGCCCTGTTATGAAGACAAGGCAACCCGCCGGGGAATAAGATTCTGTGACATTCCTGATTTTAAGGGTTTCAAAGAAAAAATCATCACGATTCTTGAAGAAAAAAACTTTTACCTGGAACACTATTTTAAAACCGACCCCGTCGATCCTGAAACGGTTATCGCTCAGTTCCGGCAGATCAAGGATCGTCTGCTTCCCTATATTGCCGATGTCTCTGTGATTTTGTCCGAGGGGATGAACAACCATAAAACAGTTTTGTTTGAAGGCGCACAGGGCACCCATCTGGACATTGAGCATGGGACCTATCCCTTTGTGACCTCTTCTTCTGTTGTGGCCGGAAATGCTGCCAACGGCTCCGGGGTGGGCCCCGCTACTCTTAATGAAATCATCGGGATTGTAAAAGCCTATACAACAAGGGTTGGCTCCGGGCCTTTCCCAACTGAATTGTTTGATGATATTGGAGACAAACTCCAGAAAGCCGGCTCGGAATTCGGTGCCACCACGGGCAGAAAAAGACGCTGTGGCTGGCTGGACATGGTTGTTCTGAAAAATGCCGTAAGATTAAACAGCCTGACCGGTTTTGCCATTACCAAACTGGATGTTCTTGATGATCTGGATGAAATTAAAATTTGTACGGGATATGAACACAATGGAAAAATAATTTCTGATTTCCCCGCGGAAATAAAAACCCTGCAGAAATGCACTCCTGTATATGAAACGCATCCAGGCTGGAAACAGGATATTTCAGGGATAACGGATTTTAATATTCTGCCGGACAATGCAAAACGCTATCTTGCAAGGATTGAAGAACTTGCCAAAATGAAAATTAAAATTATCTCTGTGGGGCCGGGAAGGGAAGCGACAATAATAAAAGAAAATATTTTCAATTAGACATTTTGTTTTTTTTTGTGTATAACCTTTTTTGCTGTCGGGATGTGGCTCAGTCTGGTAGAGCACAGCGTTCGGGACGCTGGGGTCGGAAGTTCGAATCTTCTCATCCCGACCAGCTAATAGCAAGGGTTTTTAAATTAATCCCATCCCCCTTAAAACTGCAATGAATAATCCCGGTGTATTGCAAGGCAGCTGGCAACCGATTTGATTTGATCTGATGACAACAGCCTTCGCTGCAGTCGAAGACCGATAGATTCCCGGATAGCAGTTTCATAGACTGAAAGCGCAGGGGCAATTTTCGCTGCTGCCTGTTGGCGCCAGTCGACGTCAGCAGTATATAATTTTAATCCCTGTTTCAGCAGCCGGACAGCCTTTTCCGGGTCTGGGTTTTTCCCTTTAACAATCCTGCGTACCTTGTACAACTTGGATTTAATGGTACTGGTGCCATTCAGCTTTCCAAGAGCTGATTCCATCTCTTTGATCCGATCCCCGGCCACCTTTGCAGGTTCATTGACAATGATAGTCTCAAGAGCTGTAAATTGCTTTTCAAGAGAAGCCAGTTCATCTGCTCCGGAAATGATGTTTTGTAATTCTGTAATGGTTTCATAAGACTGGTCAACATTGTTCCGGTAATTTCGACGCGCTTTTTTTTCAGCTTTTCCCAGATCCACATACCGTTTTCGTATCTCAGGCCAGTTTTCAGGAATCTGATTTTGAAGGTTTTCTATAGAAGTCTCTTCTTTCTCGATATTTGTTTTAATCCGGATTAGAGATTCATTGTCCGGAGAATCGCTCCGGGAAATCCTCGCCCAATTTTTTTTCAAGTCATCGATTCCCAGGCTGATGTTGTGGATTTCTGCCTGCAGGGATCGGACATGCTCATGATAGGGGCGGTATTCAGGTGCATAGGCGGCAAGATCTGCATCAGCCGTACGAACCGCTTCTACCAGATTGAACGTATTTTGTGCCCGTTCCAGGCTTTTTTTCAATTCTTTCTGCCATTTTGCCGGCAGGGTGCTGGTATCAATCGCGCCCAGGGTATGGATTTGGCTCCGCAGCTGTTCACCCTGCTTGTCATAGTAATCAAAGAGATATTCTTCAATGCAGAACTGCATTTTCGGATTGATCGGAGGCGGGGCTGTCTCGGCAGACAGGGCAACATACCGGGGAAGGTAGTTTACCAGGGGAGGGTAAGTTGCAACAATTACCAGTGCAATCACCTGCAATCCGATAAAGGGAATTACGCCTCGATAAATATCAAGTGTCTTGACGATGGCCGGTGCAACGCCGCGGAGGTAAAACAAGGCAAACCCGAAGGGCGGTGTTAGAAATGACGTCTGAATATTAAGACCAACCATTACGCCAAACCAGACTGCCGTCACATTGGCACCGGGGTCGGCAAGCAGTATGGGGGCTACGATTGGAACCACGACCACAGCTATTTCGAGAAAATCAATGAAAAAACCGAGAACAAACATCACTCCCATTACCACGGCGAACTGGGCCCAGAATCCCCCCCGGATATGGGTTAAGAAATGTTTAACCAGTTCTTCACCGCCAAACCCCCGAAAGGCAGCTGTCAGCATGGCCGCACCAATCAGGATAATAAAAACCATGGAAGTGGTTTTGGCGGTTTCAGACATTACATCGTTGAGGATATTGTCAATTTTATATATCCGACAGGCGCTCCAGACCACTGCAATCAACAGCGCTGTGGCAGAAACCGACGCCATGAAGATGCCGATGGCATCCCCCGCTTGGATACTTTTTACGTTCAGGTCAAAGAAGGTGATGATAACCGCAATACATAAAGTTGAGATAATTGCGAGGATGGCAGGGTAATAGGTGTTTCGATGGCCTTCGTAAAGGCGGTATCCTCCCATGATTACGGCTCCGACGGCACCAACTGCACCGGCCTGGTTGACAGTGGCCACGCCCATTATGATGGATCCGAGCACCAGAAGAATAAGCGTCAGCGGCGGCGTTAAAGCCATGAAAATGGTTCTGACAAATTTTAGATCGTATTTTCCTTCATACCTTACGGGTGGAGCTGAACCCCGCTTGACGAATGCTACAAACAGGATATAGAGGATGTATAACCCGACAAGCACCAAACCCGGTATCAGGGCTCCCATGAACATTTCACCGGCGCTGGTGGAGGTAACACCCAGTGCCGAAGGTATTGTAACTTCACCCGTTGCAAGTTTATAGGCGGCCTGTCGGATCGTACTGGCCTGATCTGAGGCACTGGTTAACTGGTCGGCAAGAATAATAAGAACAATGGAGGGGGGAATGATTTGTCCCAGG
>JAOZRF010000319.1 GCA_029940245.1 Desulfobacula sp. | reverse complement strand
CGATTTCAAGCCCTTTAATGAGGTCACTTGACCCGGTCAGGATAGCTGAAATCATTATAACCGGGATATATCTGGTATTTTTATCTGCTTTCAGTCTTTTACAAATCTCATAACCGTCCATGCCCGGCATTTTAATATCCAGCAAAATCGTATCCGGCGATTCATTCTTTGCCTTTTCAATACCTTCCAGCCCTGACAGTGCAGTTATCACGATGCATCCCGGAATGAAACTCTTCAATATGGCGGATAGACTGATTAAATTGTCTTTTTTGTCGTCAATGGCTAAAATTTTTGTCATGGTTATCTCCTCCTTACCTCAAAAGTTTAAAGTTTGAAATCAGCTCAGTTTCTGTATCCAATCCTCGATTTTTTTCAATGTGACATCAGGGTCGATTTTCTTTTGCGATCCTGTCACCGATCTTATTTCCGATCCTGTCACCGATGCTTCACCGAGCATCAAGCGGGTTTTGTGCAGCAGGGTTTCCCCGGGCACGTTTCCTTTTTGAATTAGCTGCTGTACATTATTGCTCTTCAGTTCCTTGAGATCTTCTGATGTCAAATCCTTTGCAGTAAGGATCAATACGGGTATATTCCTTGTGGTTATATTGGCTCGAATATTATTCAACACAGCAAATCCATCTACTTCCGGCATCATCAGATCCAGAATAATGCCATCGGGAATCGTACCCTTATTAAATGGAATAATTTTCCTTTGGAAACAAAATATTTTTTCAGCAGCCTGTATTTAACATTTAATTTAAAATGGGAGTCAAGTCTTCAGCCATTGTAGAGTAATTCCCTTTTATAACCTTTGCCGATTCCATTGATTGCACTGGACAATCAGAATCAATTGAGATCCAAATATATAATTCTCCCCAAACCATAAAATCATCAGAATACATTTGGTATTTCGACCAATACAATTAAATTCTCAGTACAATAAATTGTGACATATTGCAAAGCAATTCTGTTTTTCAGCATAGTTTTAATTTTTTAATCTGTATTATCAATTGCTTATATTTTATTACCTGGTCCGATCCTCTCGCCCTTTGAAGCATTTACTAATCCTTAACTACGAACCAGAAATTTAATCAAAGATTTCGTACTTGTTAAATTCGATTTACTTATCAAACGAGAATGGATTTAGGAACTGACGTTTCCATAACAGTTTTTTATCTATGTCTTTAAGCTGAGCTTCCTCACATACTTCATCCCAATATTCTCTAATAACACTCTCAATACGCACACAAATTTCCAATGCATCCTTCTGAGAAAGCAGGAAGTTATGAGCCACTTCAAGGCAAAGTTTAAGCTGGCTCAGATTGCGGTCTCCTGAAATTTTCATGGCCTGGGATGCTTCATTTCCTGCCCGGCCTTGTGGGCAGATATCATATGCAGGAGTAAGCGTAAGCTCTTTACCGTCCCAGAAAGCGGCATGATTTCTGGCGTGATCATCTGTGTTTCCGCACAATATATTAAATATGAGGCGGCCAAACATTTCCCTGAGAGTAGATTTAGGATCATAAAAACGATGACGGATGATTTCTGCAAGATCTTCATAGCTTGCGTATCGGGCTGTCATATCGTTTAAACCGAACATAGTCAAAGCTGAAATCATTGATTTGCGTGTCCAACTATCTTCAGATTTGATGCGATCAAAACGCTCGATCAGCAGAACATCTTTGCCCGCGGCGTTAACCAATTTAACAGGGGCAACGTCAAGTCCTGCAAGTGCTGCCAATCTCATGGCAATAAATTCCGCCTTAACGACGCTGTAGATATCACTGCTCGAAGCAAATTTAGCAATGTATTTGGTGTTATGATCTTCAATTAAAGCTTTTGGCCTTGCACCGCCGATTGAACTACCGTGGAAAAGTGCTTGATCCAGTTCAAGCGTTAACGGAATGCCTTGTTCAACCCTTTCTGCAGATTCTAACAATTCTTCTAAACGAGCATTATTAGCCGATCTGGGTATATATTCAGTTGGTGAAAGTTGAAAATCAAGTGCACCAATTCGATCAGATCCGGATTCCAAAAGATATGTAAGCTCACTCAAGTCGGCTGTATCCGTATCTTCTCCTTTTCGCCCCAGCTTTCTATTTATAATTACACGCCGCCCCCACGCATCCGGAGATGCATCCCGCATGCAGTTGGGCATTTTTAAGCCGTATGATAGGGGTAAGACCCCTGATTTTAAAGGCAGTTCTGGTTCATATATTGCAATGGCCGGATTCTTGTCGTTTATCCGCTTAAGGTAACTCTTACCATAGTTAAAATGGATAAAACCATTCTCAGCCTCAAGTTTTCCAGCTACAACGGGCTGTGTTTCACCCGGTAGCCATATCCAGACAAAGGCTTCATTGTTGCTATTAAAAGTCATCATCTACCGCCTTTGTTTTATGTCTGATACGGCGCGGCATGAGAGCTAATTTATTGTTTGCATTCTCTATGCTTATCGAAAGGGGGAGCCTATCTTGTTCAAATAAGTTGAACTCCACTAAAGCAGCAGCCTCAAAGACCAGCCCAATTGCACAGGTCATTTCACCACGTTCTATTTTTTGTAATGTTGCTCTTGATATACCGGCTCTATCAGCCAAATTTTGCTCAGACCACTTTCTTTGTTTACGAGCAAGCTTGATTTGCTTTCCGAGTAATTGAGCCGCTTCCTGAGCGTATTTCGAATATGTTCTTTGTTTTGCCATAAGTATCACCAGAAAAAATGATTACCAAAATAGCCATTAACAACAATAATGACCATTGTAACAGCCATTATGGTAGCATTCTTTTTGAATTCGATCAAGCTTTGACTATTTTAATAGTATAAATACCTGATGTTTATTCGTACAAAAAAACAGGCGGTATGGCAATTGTTTCCAACGGGCTTCAATTTTGGACGCTGTTGGGTACAGATTTCCATTTTGCGATGGCATCTTGGATGGAAATGACAACCTGAAGGCGGGTCTATGGGGCTTGGGACATCCCCCTTTAGAATAATTCTGTTTTTCTCTGCTTTGGGATCAGCAACCGGAATGGCTGTTAACAATGCCTGGGTGTAGGGATGCCTGGGATTGTTATAGAGCTCTTTATAACTGGACATTTCAACTATTTTCCCCAAATACATAACCGCTATTTGATCGCAAATATGCTCAACCACAGATAGATCATGGGCAATGATGATATAGGACAGATTAAATTCATCCTGTAAATCAACCAATAGGTTTATTATTTGAGCCTGGATTGAAACATCCAGGGCAGAAACGGGCTCATCCCCTATAATCAAATCCGGATCCACAGCCAAAGCCCTGGCAATACCTATCCTCTGGCGCTGGCCACCGCTGAATTCATGGGGATAACGTCTTCCTTGATCAGGGGATAATCCAACTCTTTCCAACAGAAAACTGATTCTATCCTTTCTTTCATTCCCTTCATAAAGTTTATGAATTTCCATGGGGTCAGAGATGATTTGATTTACTGTCATTCTGGGATTGAGTGAGGAGTATGGATCTTGAAAAATGATCTGCATCTGCTTTTTAAGGCCCCGCAGCTCAGATTTTGAAGCATGGAGAATATCCTTTCCCCGATAAAAAACTTCACCGCTGGTTGCCTTTATCAGTCCTAATACAGCCAGGCCTGTTGTGGTTTTGCCGCACCCGCTTTCCCCGACAAAGCCCAGGGTCTCTCCCTCATTTAATGTAAAGGAGACATCATCCACTGCATAAACATGCCCCACTGTTTTGGACAATAAACCTTTTTTAAAGGTACCATTCCATTTATTTCATGCAGTTGCTGTCGATCTCCCATGGCTCGATTGCCAAGTTTGGGGATTGACTGCAATAATCCCTGGGTATAAGGGTGCATGGGATTATAAAAAATATCTTCTGTCCTGCCTTCTTCCACTATCTTGCCGGCATACATAACCACTACCCGTTCTGCAAGTTCTGCAATAACGCCCAGGTCATGGGTAATCATCATAACGGCTGTTTCATACTCTTCTTTCAGCTTAAGCATCAGGTCCAGGATTTGAGCCTGGATAGTGACATCAAGGGCTGTAGTGGGTTCATCGGCAATCAGGATTTCTGGATTGCAGGAAAGAGCCATGGCAATCATTGCCCTCTGCC
>JAOZRF010000318.1 GCA_029940245.1 Desulfobacula sp. | reverse complement strand
ATCCACCACATGAATGGCAAAGATTTTCAAAGGTGAGGACATCTTTTTTTAAAACCGCAATGGCACCATACCGGCAAATGTCCATGCATTTTTTACAAAAGGTGCATTTTTCAAGATCAATTTTGGGAACAGCAGCGATTACCTGTTCTTTTTTTTCTATTGTTGGATTTAAAAAAAGATAACAATTGGGTTCTTCAACATCACAGTCAAAAAGTTGTAGCTTTTGATTTATAGAGAGCGCAAGGTTGGTTGAAACGGTTGTTTTTCCGGTTCCTCCCTTACCGCTTGCAATACTGATAATCATCAGATTTATTCTCCTTTTGGTTTATTTGTTCTGCTTGCAATACTGGCAATGTGGTTCAGATGTTCCAAAAGTTTTAGAACATGCTTTTCATCGGGATTCAAAGGAAACTGCATCAGGACTCCCAATCCTTCATAGGCTTCATGAAAGTCTTCTGGAGGCAGTGCGCTTAAAACCACACAATTCATCATGGCATTTTGCAACAGGACTTTTTCGATAAGATCCCGGCCTGTTGTATCCCGTAGTTGTTCATGGGTGATAAACAGATCGAATTTCCCCCTGGAAAGCATGGAAAGGGCATTTTGAGCTGTGTCTGTCCAGTCAAAGGTTATTTGATTTATCGAAAAGGCGGCCTCAAGTTCCTTGAAGATGATTTTTTTCTGACTTACCAGTAGTATATGAATCATAAATATTTTTATCTCCTTTAATATTTTATAGTACTCAACTTTCGGTCTTAAAATTCTTGCAAATCATGTGCCATGGCACATCATAAAAATAAATAAAGACCAATAGTTTTATAATTTTAATATCTTATGATATTGGCCCAGGATTTGGACATTTGAATGATGAAATAATGGTCGCATTTATGCAACCATTTGAATCACTTTATACATCTGGTTTTATTCCGTATTAAATCCGCCAGAGCCAGATATAGTGCTCCAACTGCAAGCTCGGCACAATGGAAATGATCTTCCGGAAGTGTTTCTAAAAATTTTTTCACACGTTCTGGTGTAATATCCCAGGCAGATTCAATGGGTTTTCCCTTGGCAAAAGTGGCAACCGTGTTGCAACAGGCAGTTGTATTAAGACATCCATGGACATCAAAAGAGATCGTTTCAAGTATATTGTTGTTACGGGTTAAGAAAAATTCCACTGTATCTCCACAGTCTCCGGTTCTCTTCCCATATCCGTCAGGATTGGTAACTCTTTCAATGCTATCTGTTCTTAATGCCATCTCTATATATTTTAAAGAGTGGTCTCTTAAAAAGTTTGTATTCTGTATATCCATCATTGTTCAGTCCTTTTAAAATATGCGCAATATATAATAGGTCCGAATATGCTGAAATCAAGTCTGGATTTTTCTTAATCACTTAAGCTTTTTCATCATTTTTATTCGATTTAATCCTTTTGCAGTGCAATTGTGTTCTACTCTGTCCATCACCTGGTTTATGATATAAGTACCAAGTCCCCCTGGTTTGATTTCATCAATATTCCTTGTTTTGATGGAATTTTTGTCAAATCTGATACCCGTGTCAGTAATTGAGATGGTTAGAAGCGTTTTTTCCAGCTTGATCGTCAGGTCAATTTTTTGGTTATAGTCATTTTTATAGCTGTGTTTGATAATATTGGAACATGCTTCATCAACGGCAAGAATAATACAACCTGAATCCTCTTTTGAAAGCCTGGTCTTTGACATAATATCTTTCATGACCTTTCTGATATGTTTCAGGTTTTCCGGGTGTGAGGTAATACTCAAATGGATGGGGTTTAATTTCATTATTAATTTGTACTAAATACCAGCAGGGTCAAATCATCACTTCTGCCTTCTGATAAGGTAAACTTGTCCACAGAATTTATAATTTTTTTGACAATCAAATCAGGATTATTGGGCTGGGTTTCAATTACCTTTAGAAGTCTTTTAATGTCAAATAAATCTCCATTAGTGTTTTTTGCCTCAATAACACCATCTGTATATATGGTAACACTTGAATTTTTTTGAAGTTCAAATGTTTCCTGTTCATATTCAACATCCGGTATAATGCCAAGCGGTAAGCCTTTTTTATTATCATGGCCCAAAAGCTGCGTGCCCTTATCATCAGAATAAATTGGAGATAAATGGCCTGCATTGGCAATTTGTATTCGGTTTTTAACCGTGTCTAAAACCATGTATACAAGGGTTACAAACATACCTCTTTTTGCCCGTTCATATAAAATTTTGTTGATCTGGGTTAAAACTTCCCCGGGTTCGGGATATAAATGGGTATAATATTGTAAATCACTTGTCAGGCGGGCCATAAAAAGGGAAGCGGAAATCCCTTTACCGGAAACATCTCCCAGAACAATTCCCAGTTTATTTGCAGGCAGCCTGAAAAAATTGTAAAAATCACCACCGATTTCAAGGGCAGGCTGATTTAATGCGGCAAATCTGTATGTTTCAAACAGGGGAAGTTCTTTAGGCAGAAAACTTTCCTGGACTTCCCTGGCAAGTCTTAAATCCCTTTCAAGGGTCTCTTTTTGCAGAATGATCTTATGCATTTTAGCTGTATCAATGGCAACGGCTATACTGCTGCTGATGGTAACCAGCATTTCAAGTTCTTCATGGGAAAAAACAAAGGGTCTGGTCAATTTGTTAATTACCTGGATGACACCGATGATTTTGCCATGAACCTTAAGGGGGACACAGATCATGGAGCGGGTTCTGTAATTTGATTTTTTATCAAATTCGGGAGAAAAGTTAGGGTGATTATAAACATCTTCAAGGTTGAGGGGGGTCCCTGTTTCAGCAACCATTCCGGCAATTCCCTGCCCTTTTTTTAATCGGAAGATTTTTTTGATTTCATTTCCAGCCTCACCAAGGACAATCTGGAATTTCAAATCTCCGGTTTTTTCATCAATTAACAGCATACTGGCGGCATCTGCTGCAAAGGTTTTTTTTACAGTCTTCATGACATTGGAAAGAAGTTTTCCAATGGAAAGTTCAGAATTGATCAGATTAGCAATTTCAATGCAGTTGGACAGACGTTCGACTTTACTTAAACAAGCCTTAAGGTCTGATGAATGATCAGTGATCATAAACCGGGGTATATTTTTATCCATTGTCATAGTTTAATTTTTATATAAAGCCTTTCAGGTTTTGTCAATCTTTGTAATTATCGTTGACACCTTATATATGGTAAGTTATTTATAAATAGTGCCTGAACAAAAAGCCGGAAATATCCATAAACAGACAGGTGACAAATATAATATATGATCAAAGTCAAAAATCTCGTAAAAAAATATGGTGATATTACCGTTTCAAATCATTTGAATTGTCATTTTGAAAAAGGAAAAGTCACTGTTATCCTCGGCGGTAGCGGGTCAGGAAAAACTACATTGTTAAGGCAGCTCACAGGACTTGAAAAACCGGATTCAGGGAGTGTTTATTTTAATGGGTTGGACTTGACGACTTTTACCAAGAAGAAATTATATGATACTAGAAAAAAAATGGGCATGCTGTTCCAGGGTTCTGCCCTTTTCAACTATCTGAATATTTTTGAAAACATAGCCTTCCCTTTACGAGAGCATACAAAAATTGCTGATAATATTATTAAAACAATCGTGACCATGAAACTTGAAATGGTTGGATTAAGGGGGATTGAAAGATTGATGCCCTCACAATTGTCCGGTGGGATGACCAAACGGGTAGGGCTTGCCCGTGCCATTGTCATGGACCCTGAAATCATATTTTATGATGAGCCCACATCCGGTCTTGATCCCATTTCAACAGGTGTGATCGGCAAGCTTATCAAGGATCTTAACCATGCGTTGAAAATTACATCCGTTGTGGTTTCCCATGATATCAAGTCTTGTTTCAGAATTGCAGACAATATTATCATTCTTTTTTCCGGAGATATTATTGCAGAAGGAACCGTGGAAGAAATAAAAAACAGTAAAGATTTAAGGGTAAAACAATTTATCAATGGGGAACCTGAAGGCCCCATTCCCTTTACCCGTACGGATAAAAATTATTTAGATGATATTTTGTTTGAATAAAGGAGAGTTGTTAATTTGGAAATTGCAGCCACGCTTGGCCGTTTTACTTTAAATCGCATTCAGATTCTTGGCAGGAGCGGCATG
>JAOZRF010000317.1 GCA_029940245.1 Desulfobacula sp. | reverse complement strand
AAAAAAAGCAGCCCTGGCTTACAAGATCAATGAACTGGTATCAGGCAATCCTCACCTGGCAGATCATAAACACCGATATTTTCTTGAACAGACTGCCACAGCATCCCACCACAGCGGCCATCTGCCTGCATGGAAAGTGGTGATTGAAACCCTTATGGCACAAGGCTTGTTAGATGCCATGTTTGCGACATCCACCGTGGCAGCAGGGGTTAATTTTCCGGCGCGGTCCGTGGTTGTGCTGAATTCCGACCGGTTTAACGGGAATGACTTTATGGGGCTAACCCCCAGTGAATTTCAACAAATGACGGGTAGAGCGGGAAGAAGGGGCATGGATAACATTGGATTTGCCATTGTTTTGCCCGGCAGATTCATGGACTTAAATTATATTGCCAGATTAATCAATTCCCCGCCCTTAGACATTGAAAGTCAGATCACAATCAATTTTTCCATGGTATTAAACCTGCTGCTGTCCCATACCCCGGATCAGATAAAACTGCTTTTGGAAAAATCATTTGCCTCGCATCTGATCCTGTCAGGGAAAAAAAAGGGAAAAAAAGCAAGGGAAAAATTCGGAACAGGCCTTGAACTCCTATGGACTGATTTTTCAGATCACATGGATTTTCTAATTGATGAAAATTTTGTTACAAAACAAGGAACCTTGACGGATGATGGAATCTGGGCTTCAAAACTGAGAATTGATGCACCGCTTCTGGTTGCCCAGAGTATTCGGAAAAATCTTTTGCCACAGAATGATCCTGCCCTGCTGGCGTGCATTATCGGATCTTTTGTCAATGAAAAAGAATTTACGGATGACCCCTTATACTCCCAGGCCCTGCCCAAACGCTTAAAAGAAGTCTTTTTAGATGCAAGAAAAGGATTAAAACCCTTTGCCATTAAACTTCTGGGAAAAGGATTTAATGCCCCCAATCTGTTTATTCAGCCAAGTCTGCTGATCTATATATGGGCCCATGGTGAATCCTGGGACGATATTGTAACCAGATCGGATTTTGCAGAAGGAGACCTTGCACGATTGATTTTAAGAACTGGTGACAATTTAAGGCAGATATCAAAATTAGACGACACTTTTCCGGATATTGCTAGAACGGCAAAAAAGGCCATCACCCTGATACTGAAGGAACCCATTGTAACACTTGATAATTAATGTAAAAACAAAAAAGGAGAATATAATGAAACAGATTTTTTCAAAAAAAGCCCCTGCCGCCATTGGTCCATACTGTCATGCCATTGTGCATAAGGATATGGTATTTTGCTCAGGCCAGCTTGCCTTTGACCCTGAAACAATGGAACTTGTGGGAACCACTATTGAAGAGCAGACAGCCCAGGTCATGAAAAATATTGAGACGGTCTTATCAGAAGTGGGCATCGGTCTGGATAAAATTATTAAGACCACCATATTTTTAGATAATATTGATGATTTCATGGGGATGAACAAGGTATATGAAAATTATCTTGCAGGCCACAAACCGGCAAGATCCGCTTTTGAAGTGGGAAGACTGCCAAAAGATGCACTTATTGAAATTGAGTGTATTGCCGTTATTGAATAGTGTTTGAACGAAAACTCACCCATCTACTGCGTTGCTGCAAAATCCTGAAATCCTCATGTACAGTAGTACACTCCGGTTTCAAGATTTTTTGCGCCTTGTATATGGGCAACTTTTCGCCCAAACACGGGGTTTTCGGTCAGGTACTAAATAAGGAGCCATAAAAAATGACCCAGGATACCAAAAAAGTGATCTATACCATGGTCAATGTGAGTAAATTCCATGGCACAAAACAGGTTCTCAAAAATATTTACCTGTCCTATTTTTATGGGGCAAAGATAGGCGTGTTAGGATTAAACGGCTCGGGTAAAAGTTCTTTGTTAAAAATATTGGCTGGTATTGATTCGGAGTTTTCCGGCGAGACAATCCTTTCAAAAGGATTCACCGTTGGCTTTCTTGAACAGGAACCCCTGGTTGACAGCAAAAAAACGGTTCGACAAGTGGTTGAAGAAGGGGTTAAAGAAATAGTTGATCTGTTAAATGAATATGAAAAAATTTCAGAAGAATTTGCCAACCCCATGGCTGATGAGCAAATGGACATGCTTCTTGAAAAGCAAGGCAAAATTCAGGAAAAACTGGATCATTTTGATGCCTGGGATCTTGATTCCAGGCTGAAAATGGCCATGGATGCATTGCGGTGTCCTGACGGGGATATGCCCGTCAATGTCATCTCAGGTGGTGAAAAAAGAAGAGTAGCTCTTTGCCGGCTGTTGCTGCAAAAACCCGACATTCTCCTTTTAGATGAGCCCACCAATCACCTTGATGCTGAATCTGTGGGGTGGCTTGAAGAACATTTAAGCCGGTATGAAGGGACTGTGATTGCCGTGACCCATGACCGGTATTTTCTGGACAATGTGGCAGGGTGGATTCTTGAGCTTGATCGCGGAGAAGGAATTCCCTGGAAAGGCAATTATTCTTCCTGGCTTGCTCAAAAACATAAACGCCTGGCAAACGAACAAAAATCAGAGTCCAAACGGCAGCAGACCCTTCAAAGAGAACTTGAATGGATCAATATGTCCCCCAAAGGCAGAAGGTCCAAATCAAAGGCCAGGATCACCGCGTATGAAGACCTTTTAAAAAAAGATATGCAGCAGCAGGAACATGATTTGGAAATATTCATTCCCCCCGGACCCAGGCTTGGAGAAAAAGTCATTGTGGCTAAAGGTGTTACCAAGGCATTTGAAAACAAGCTTCTGGTTGAAGATATGAATTTTGTTATTCCACCCGGGGCCATCATTGGTGTTGTCGGACCCAATGGGGCTGGGAAAACAACTCTTTTCAACATGATCACAGGCAAAGAGAAACCAGATGCAGGAATAATCGAGCTTGGCCAAAGTGTGAAACTTGTATACGTGGATCAGGAAAGAGAAACCCTTGATCCTGAACGAACAATTTTTGAAATGCTTTCAGATGGAAATGATAAAATGCTCATTGGCGGAAGGGAAATTAACTCAAGGACCTATGTGGCAAAATTTAATTTTTCAGGATCCGACCAGCAGAAAAAAGTTAAAAATATTTCAGGCGGTGAAAGAAATCGGGTACATCTGGCACTCATGCTTAAAAAAGAGGGCAACCTTTTGTTATTGGATGAGCCCACCAACGATCTGGATGTCAATACGTTAAGAGCATTGGAGGAAGCCCTGGAAAACTTTGCCGGGTGTGCCGTTATCATCAGCCATGACCGGTGGTTTCTGGACAGAATCGCCACACATATCCTGGCTTTTGAAGGAGACAGTCAAGCCCTGTTTTTTGAAGGGTCATATTCTGATTATGAAAGAGACAAAAAAAAACGTCTGGGAATAAAAGCAGATCAGCCAACCCGGATAAAGTACCGGCAACTCACAAGGTGATCTATATGACACATATAATCCAGATGACAAGGTTAATTTGAAACCCTTTGTTTTGAATAAAGGGGTTGCACAAATCCATATCGCTGTTTTTCTGTTTGGATTTTCAGGTCTTTTCGGCAAATTTTTGTCCTGCAGCCCCCTTTATATTGTCCTTGGAAGAACCTTTTTTGCATCCATTGCACTCTTTTTCTTTGCGCGATTTTTTTCAAAAACCAAACTATCCGGGTTTGATAAAAAAGAAATGCTCTTTTTTGGGTTGCAGGGAATTCTTCTGGCTGGTCACTGGTATAGTTTTTTCCTTTCCATTCAAATTTCAAGTGTGGCAATAGGTCTTATCACCTTTTCCACTTTTCCTTTATTTGTGACTTTCTTAGAACCCTTTTTTTTCAAAGAAAAACTTAAACTAAAAGACATATTTATTGCCGGGACTGTTTTTATCGGGATTCTTCTGGTTATCCCGAATTTTAATTTTTCAGATAATATTACCAGGGGTGGATTTTTCGGGATTATTTCAGGGTTTACCTTTGCTTTCTTAGCCATCGTAAACAGAAGAAATGCAAGGATCTCCGATGCGATTGCCATAGCATTTTACCAAAACATTTTTGCAAGCGTATTTTTAATTTTGCCCATCCTGACGATTCAGGTTATTCCCCCTCAATTTTTTGACCTTCCTTCTCTCATCTTTTTAGGGGTTTTCTGCACAGCGCTTGCCCATACCCTGTTTATAA
>JAOZRF010000316.1 GCA_029940245.1 Desulfobacula sp. | reverse complement strand
ATTTTGACCATTGTCTTTCATGTTTTGTTGTGCCCGCCAGGGCATGGAAGTTATTCAAAAGGAAAAAAGATAAAAAGAAGTATAACAATCCCGATTGAATCATATTCAGAACTTTTAAGTGCATGATAATCTTTTAATAACAGGCGCGAAACCAAATTTTATAATTCCGAGATGCATAAGTCTACCCCATCAAGTAGTTGTGATAGTATATTGAAGACGCGCTTGCAGAAAAGCTAGGTGTCAGCCAGCAGACCGTCAACGCATGGATCACTGATATCCGTGCCCGTTAGCGAACAAACAGAAACAGCATTATCCTCAAACTCAGCCGCCTTGGATGGACCCGGGAAAAATTTAAAGAGCTTGAAAAAATTTTTTCACCCTGGCCCCATCCACACCATCGGGCTCTCCACGTGGTTTGCGAAAATAATTTGCATAATGCAGTGTTCCACCACAAAAAGGACATGGCATTTGTCTGCATTGCCGGTATCAGTTTAAACCGTCTTGCTATTTCTAAATTAAGTTATTAATTTTACCTTGACTTTTGGCGTTTGCAGTTGCAATATACCAAGGTGAAAATAAACCTACATTAAACGAGGCATACATGAAGGATACATTTGACCTCCAAAACCCCTGGCGCAATTCCGGATATGTATTTCCCGATGAACCATATATTAAAAGAAATATTTTTAATATGCTCATGGAGGATCTTCATAAAAAGAGAATAACAGTGCTTTTAGGGGCAAGACAGGTCGGCAAGACATTTTTAATCAAAAAAATGATTAAAAAACTTCTTGCCGACAAGGAAGTAGACTCCAGGCAGATTTTCTATTTCAATTTTGATGCTTTCAATTTGATTGATCTTGTGAAAAACGACCGGGATTTTATTTATTTTATAAAATCTTACGGTGTTGCAGATAAACGAACCTACATTTTTCTCGATGAAGCCCAGCGAATACCTGACGCTGGCCTTTTGATTAAAAAATATTATGATCTTGGGCATGATATCAAGTTTATTGTTTCAGGCTCCTCTTCTCTTCAGATAAAAGGGCAGACAAAGGAGACTCTTACCGGCAGAAAAACACTTTTTGAGATGTATCCTGTCTCTTACCGGGAGTTTCTGAAGTTTAACGGAGTTGAACCTCCGGATGATCCGGTGTTGGCGGTAAAGTTTGAAGCGGGCATATATCAGCGATTTATGGAGGAATTTATTCGTTTTGGCGGATATCCCGGCGTCGTTGTAACAGACAGCAGCGAAGACAAGATGAGTTTGTTAAAGGAGATATACAATTCATATATTCAAAAAGATATCAGCGATTTTCTGAAAATTGAAGACGTTTCCGGATTTAACAGGATGGTTCAGTTCCTTTCCGCCCAGACTGCTTCTCTTTGCAAGATAAACGAGGTGGCAAAAAATGTTCGTCTCAGCCGTCATTTTGTTGAAAAATATTTACTGGCTCTTGAGGAAACATATGTCATCACCTTGTTGCGACCCTATTTTACAAACCTGGGCAAGGCTATCATCAAGACTCCAAAACTCTATTTTTATGATACCGGGTTGAGGAATGCTGTTTTTGGTGAATTTCAGTCGCTCGATAACAGGGCGGATATCGGAGCAATAATTGAGAATTTTGTTTTTTCAGAGCTTATCAAATCAATTGAAAAGGATCGCCTCTGGTTTTACCGCACAACAACCGGTTCTGAGATTGATTTTTTGTTTGTTAAGGGGAATAAGACCATCCCGATTGAGGTAAAATACAGAATCAGCGGTCAAAAGGCGTATCCCAAAACCTTCAATACCCTTTTAAAACATACGAATTTTAAAAAAGCTCTGGTTATTTCCAGAGATTATTTCCGGAAAAGAAAGATTCAGGACATAAAGATTTTGTATATACCTGCATGTGTATTGTATGGCATTGGTTCTGAACTTACCGGCTGTAACTGTTACCCAGATTAAAATACAACTTTAATCTGGGTAGATAAATAATTTGACATAGGAAATAATAAGAATAATATGAGTAAACGGAAAAAGAAAAAAACAAGACGAAAAATATCCACTGCAAGTCATAAAGTCTCTCCCGCTCATTACGCTCGCTCGACCCATTAACCCAAGTTACCGGTTACAGAATAAGCCAGCGCCAGATCGGCATGAAGGTTATTAGTATCCCCTCTTTTTTGAGCTCTCCGGAAAAATCTCCTGTGATGATAAAGGCCTTTTTTAAATTGAATTCAGTTGCTGCTTCAAGCGCCCCGCGGATTTCTCGCCTTTGAGTTTCATCTTTGGATATATCGGCGCACACCTGAATAATTTCTGCTACTTTTGCCCCTTCCTTGATGATAAAGTCAACTTCAAAATGGTGGGGTGATTTCCAATAATAAATTTCTTTCCCTCTCCGCATTAATTCCACGAAGACGATGTTTTCGTAAATTCTCCCGGTATCGTGTGAAAATTTGAAGGACATGGAACGGGCAAGAGCCGGATCGACACAATATGTCTTCGAAGGGTTATGCAATTGTTTTTTTAAGGAATAATCAAATAAGCCGACACGAAAAAAGAGGTAGGCATTCTCAAGGTGGTCCAGGAAATTCTTTATAGTGTTGGTGCTGTTTACCGATATGGCCGCTGCCAGCTTTCTGTAGCTGCACAGGTTGCTGATATTGGTTGATAGATACAGAGACAATTCCTTTATCTCTCTGATGTTTCTGATAGAATACCGCGCTACAATGTCCCTGTACAAGATGTCCTTGAAATAATGCTGAAGAATGACGTTATCCCTTGCAATTGCAGCTTCAGGAAACCCTCCGAATTCAATGAAGCTATTGAAATACCTTTTGATCTGCACACGGTTTTCCCGGTCGTACAAGCTTTTTGTGTCAACAGGGATTTTGTTTGTTACCAGTAATTCTCTAAAGGAAAAAGGAAATAATGAAACAGGAATGTTCCTTCCCGTAAGAGAGGTGGCTATTTCTCCGCTTAAGAGGGTAGCGTTTGATCCGGTTACGAATATCTTTGATTTTTCGAATTCATAAATCCTGTTTATCCATTTTTCCCAATAGGGTATATTTTGAATCTCATCGAAAAAAAGGTATGTTTCCCCTTTTGGATCATTCAGTTCGAGATAGCTTTCGTAGAGGGCGTTAAAATCCTTGTAACTGAATTCAACGAATCGTTCATCTTCAAAGTTCAAATATAGAATATTGGCAGCAGGGATCTTCTTATGAAGAACTAAATCATGCGCAATTATTTTCATTAATGATGATTTGCCGCACCTTCTCACCCCGGAGATAACCACGATTTCTTTTTTATTGAGTATTGTCGATAGGTTCGGGATATGCCTGGGCAACAGGGTATGATTTTTCAGTACACTTTTGGTATGTTCTACGATTAATTCTTTAAGTTTTCTTTTTTCCATAAGTCCTCGCATGTCCTTTTGTAAAGAACGTTTTTAGACAAAATAGTTCTATGGCAGAGAAAAGTCAAGGAAAAACTTTTAAACCAAAATCCCGCTTCCGGAAATTTCGGGGCGGGGTTTTCATATAAGCATGGAAAGAAATTTTTCTATGTTGATAATACGAATATCAGTGCCGGGAACCACCCTGTCCACATTCCTGGTGGTGAGCTGAAACGCTGCGGCCAAGGGAAATCTATCGGTAAACTTTTTCAGTGCCCTGGAAAGCGTAGTGCTTTGGGATTTGCACTCGACTAACATCCATGGTTTCCCATCACGTACGACACAGAAATCCACCTCTTCTATAGCTTTCAGGGGCGAGCGTATCCAGTGACGTTTGAATTCCGTGGCATCCCAGTTGAAATAATTGGTGGAAGCGTTAAGGCATTGTTTAGCGAGATGGGTTTTTCCGACTTGCCGTGGCCCTGAGATAAAGGCCATTTTTCCATCCGCAAGGGCATCTTTCAAAATGCTGTTTTTAAGATATCGCTGGATGCTCATGGTTCCGACTAATTATCGGTAATATGATAAAAACTCAAGACTAATTATCGGTAATGTGATAAAAAGTCAAAGTTGGTCAATAAATAAAAACAGTTTCCGGCCTCCGGAGCCCCGCCCCCTATCTCTATCTATTCAAAAAGGAAAAAGGATATAATGTGAAGACAAAGATGCGCCCGACCAGATATTGTATGCTTTGAACAG
>JAOZRF010000315.1 GCA_029940245.1 Desulfobacula sp. | reverse complement strand
ATGTTATTCCAATAAATTCAATTAAAATAACTATACATTAAGTTGTGATTCGTTACAAATTCAATTT
Source organism: Desulfobacula sp. (assembly GCA_029940245.1). GTDB lineage: Bacteria > Desulfobacterota > Desulfobacteria > Desulfobacterales > Desulfobacteraceae > Desulfobacula. The sequence continues at coordinate 4,083 of JAOZRF010000315.1, read as the reverse complement.
ACCTTTATATTCCTTATTTTTTAAATGGAAAATACTCAGTATTGAAGGAACCTGAGAGTAATTTTTGTAACGTCTTCATAGCGACTATACATGATATATACAATCACGAGTCAAATTCGACAAACTACTGAGCGCTTCTTCCACCAGTCCGGGTTTTTTTAAATTTTCCAAGATACCAGATATGGTATGGATGGATATTTCAATTTCCGATTTGAAACTCAACTATACGGGAAAATTCAAAATCCAAAAAATCAAACCCCAATTATTTTTTATTGGAGTTGACCCTCCTTTAAAATTTTTACACTTAAGATCACAGTAATATATATTGTTGGTCAAAGCAAATTGATTTTCAAAAAATAATTCTTCTCTATGTAAAAAAAAGGAACGTTAACTATATGAACGGTAACGCTACATTATTCCCTGGGAATATGGAAGCCATGTGGAATAGTCATGGACAGATTCTGTGGTTTTATGGTAGTGAATCCAAATGATTTTTTGGAATGCTATTAAAACATACCAATTGATAAGTAAAAGGAATTGAGATGAATTCAAAGACAAAGATCGGCATAATTATCTGCGATCGCTACCGCCGCTGTGCAGGTGGAAAGTGTTTCAGGTCGATGAGGAACAAAGAAGGGGCTTTCAGCAGATACACTGACACTGAAGTTGAGTTGGTTGGGTTTACAACCTGTGAAGGCTGCCCTGGCGGCAATATAGAATATGCCGGAGAAGAAATGGTGAAGAATGGTGCATCGGTTATTCATCTGGCTACAGGCCTGGTGGTGGGGTATCCCCCCTGTCCCTATATTGATACGTTCAAGGCTTTTCTTGAGAAACGATATGGGGTCAAGGTGGTTATCGGCACCCATCCGATACCGAAAAAATATCTTGATATACATACTTCTCTCGGGACATGGGAGGCATCTGAATGGAAACCACGGATTGCGCCGACCATGAGTGATGAGGCTACCCGCAAAAGTTACGATTAGGCCTGGTCTCTAAAAGCCTGGTGGAGCCTTTTCAGGAAGATTCTAATTCAAAAATAGCGGATGTGTATCATGACGATTCAGTTTCTTGGGAAAACATTGAAAAACCCCATGGTTCTTGCTTCAGGGATTCTCGGGAATAACTGCGATATCCTTGAAAGGGTCCATGAAAACGGTTGCGGCCTTGTCACCATGAAATCCATCGGTCCTGAGCCCAGGGACGGGCATAAAAATCCCAGTGTGATTGATCTTGGCCATGGCATGATCAATGCCGTGGGTCTGCCGTCTCCCGGGGTTCTGAATATGGAAAATGAATGGGATGACCTGAAAAATAGAAATTTTCCTTTGATTGCAAGTGTCTATGGCGGATCCGTGAGGGAATACCAGATAGTAGCAGAATTTGTATCTTTAAAAAAGCCTGATTTTATCGAGATCAATATTTCATGTCCCAATTCTGAAAAGCATGGCATGATATTCGGGGTAAATCCACAATCTTCCCATGATGTTGTATCTGCTGTTAAAAAGGTGATTAAGGTCCCGCTCATTGTAAAATTGACCCCCCAGGCCCTGGATATCGGGGAAGTTGCAAGTGCCTGTGAAGATGCAGGGGCCAATGCAATTTGTGCCATTAACACGGTGGGGCCGGGCATGGTGATTGATATTGAGTCAAAAATGCCCGTACTGGCCTTTAAAAGAGGGGGGCTATCCGGCCCCATGATAAAACCCGTTGCCATCCGGTGTGTCTTTGATGTTTACAAGGCTGTAAATATTCCCATCATCGGGCTTGGCGGTATTACCACGGGAAAGGATGCCATTGAAATCATCATGGCCGGGGCAAGCCTTGTGGGGATAGGCAGTGCAATCCGGTACCGGGGGATTGATGTGTTTAAAAAAGTTGCATTGGAAATGGAAACCTGGCTTAAGGATCATGACCTTTGCATGGAAGAGATTATCGGGGCTGCCCATAGGGAAGGATGATGATGAACACCATTTTAGATCAGAAACATATCATGCTCAGGGTTGAAAAAAAACATGTTGAAAACCAGACCCATGCCACTTTGTTTTTTCATCATGCGCTTTGCTTTAAACCCGGCCAGTTTATCATGGTCTGGATTCCGGGGATTGATGAAAAGCCCTATACTATTTCCTTTCATTCCAAAGAAAAGTTTGCCATTACCATTGAGGCCAAGGGTATTTTTTCAAAAAAAGCCATTGCCATGGAAAAAGGAGATCTGGTTGGCATCCGGGGGCCTTTTGGAAATGGCTTTGATATTAAATCACAAGGTCAGAAGGCAGTTGTTGCCGGGGGTTGCGGTATGGCGCCCCTGGCGCCTCTGGTAGAAAACCTTGATAAAGATACGATTTTTATCCACGGTGCAAGAACCCGAGAATACATTTTATACCCTGACCGGTTTAAGATAGAAAGACTGTTTTGCACGGATGATGGAAGTTTTGGCCATAAAGGGCTTGTAACGGATCTCCTTGAAAAACAAATCACATCCGGTAAACACCTTGACATGGTCTATACCTGCGGGCCTGAAATCATGATGTATCATGTTTTTAAAATTTGCGAGGCCCATCATATTCCCTGTCAGGTATCTTTGGAACGCTATATGAGATGCGGGTTCGGGGTTTGCGGGGCCTGTGTCTGCGGCAGACAGGTGGTGTGCAGGGACGGTCCTGTATTTGGTTCTGCTGCCCTTCGTGAAATGAAAGATTTTAATACAAAAGCCCTGTTAAAATCAGGTAAAGAAGTGGCTCTTTCCCAGTATTTTTCCTGGCGATGCAAATAATAATAAGGATATTGTTATAAATGACTTACAAAGAAGAATTTATTGAATTTTTAGTTGCATGTGATGCTTTAAAATTTGGCAGGTTTGAATTGAAAAGCGGAAGGATAGCCCCTTATTTTATCAATACGGGCATGTTTGATACAGGGTTGAAAATTAAGAAGCTGGGCAGTTTTTATGCCAAAGCCGTGCACGAGCATTTTTCTGATCATTTTGATGGCATCTATGGCCCGGCCTACAAGGGTATCCCTCTATGCATATCAGCTACCCAGGCCCTTTCTGATATGGGCATGGATAAAGGCTATGTGTTTAATCGGAAAGAAGCCAAGACCTATGCGGATAAGAGCCTTGTGATAGGCATGCCCCTGACAGCCGGCTCCCGGCTGATTTTAGTGGATGATGTGATTACATCGGGGAAGGCCATACGTGAATCCCTTGAAGTCCTGAAATCATGTAACAATCCAGTGGTCAAAGGTATTATTATCAGCGTCAACCGCCAGGAAAAAGGTAAAACCGATAAAAATGCATTAAAGGAAGTTGAAGAGATCCTTGATATTCCGATTCATGCCATTGTCACCATAACAGATATAAAAAAATATCTGCACAATAAAAAAATCAATGGCAGGGTGATTCTTGATGATACCATGCTGGCAAAAATTGATGCTTATCTGGAAGAATACGGCACTGTATAAAAATTTAACTCAACTTTCGGTCTTAAGTCCGGTAAAAGAATACTGCCGCATTACCTCATAACTGAGGATTGCCACGGCATTGGCCAGATTTAAGGATCGGGTGTGAGCAGACATTGGTATTCTTACGCAGGAACCCTGATTATCCAACAGCATTTTGTCCGGCAGCCCCACTGATTCTTTGCCAAAAACCAGGTAGACTTCAGATCCATAACAAAATTGGTCGCATCTGTTTGTTGCTTTTTTTGAGATCAATACTTTCTGCCCATGAGGATTTTTGGTAAGAAAATCTGAATAATCCCTGTAATATTTAACATTAAGTTCTTTCCAGTAATCAAGCCCGGCTCGTTTTAAATATTTATTTTCTATGGAGAATCCCATTGGCTCCACCAAGTGCAGAACAGCACCCATGGCAAGACATGTCCTGCCGATATTTCCTGTGTTCTGAGGTATTTCCGGTTCTAATAATACAATATTTAATTTAATCATTAATCCACCTTGTTTTTTTTAACTCAGCTTTTGATCTTAAGGATTGTGCAGCCGGTGTCAGGCTTGTTTTATTTTGTTTTTATCAATAAATCTATATCAAAAATGCAATAATGCAAGCCTGACCCCACT
>JAOZRF010000314.1 GCA_029940245.1 Desulfobacula sp. | reverse complement strand
TATCTCTATTATCATGAAAAAATTTAAGATAAAATAAACATGAATCATCAAGTATCTGAAAATCAAAAAATAGATGTTGCAGATAAACGGGTGATAATAAAATCTTTTTTTATTGTTTTACTCATTTCCTGCATTTTGATCAGCCCCTTCCGGGAGATCAATTTTAACAGCAAAAGTCTAACCGGATGGGATTGCTGCCAAATTTCCCAAATGATGATTTGCTCCTGAATTCGGCTCTGTATTTTTTAAAGGGTTTTGGTTAAAGTCTCTGTCCCCTGCCTGCTGAAAAAAATGTGCCCTCAGTGGTATGTAAAAGGGAAAAATCGTTCAGGGCATATCCTTACTTTCTTAAGAACTTTTTGAAAATCAGATTCCCTTAAAAAACTGAAATGATCTTTATCAAGCTTTTCAGCAGCTATCCTGATATCTTTTTCCCAGCAGGGGAAATCAACTTTGAGAGTTCTTTTGTCTTCCTTCATGTAATGCGCGAGCAGGGATATGGGCAGGAGCGACATAACATGAATAGTTGGCCCCAATTGGTCTGAGAGACAAATGTCAATACTCTTGAGCATCATTTTTATGGCTTCATCAATATGACCGAGATGGTATGCCAACTGTCCTGTATTATATGTAAAAAACTGCCATGGATGGCCATCCATTTTAATGCTGTCAGGTCTTGATATTATCCATTGGTAATATTTTTTTCTTATTGGATGATCCTTGACCTGGCAAAAAAAACGGGCAAGTAAAGCATACCCCCAAGGATCTAATTCTATATGCTGTATCAGGATATTTTCAAGAATGTTGATTTCAAGATATGCTTTCAGACTTTCCTCTGCTTTGGTAAAATTACCTGCATCAAGTCGGGCAAAGGTGATATAGCTCAGGTGTCGCTTCCACTCGTTCTTGAATTCAGGTGTGGTGCCTTTACCAAGTGCCTTGCAGGCTTTTTGAGAAAGGTTTTCAGATTCTTCAATATACCCTGGCCCGCAAAAAGCCAGGTTCTGCATAATCGTTCCATAAAACCGCCCGATAAGAAGATCCGTGGTACAGCCAAAATTACATTTTTGCTTATATTGTGATTCAAGAAATTCCAGAAGTCTTGTTAATTCATCGGAAAGATCTTTATGAAAAGCGAACCTGTTGTGGTTTAAAACCATTGCATGGTTATAAAAGGTGACAACGATTTCTATATCAGCCCGCAATACTTTTTTTGTCAAACTCAGACCATAATTTTTCCATTTTGATGCATTTTCAATACAACCCAGGTGGTTTGCCAGGGACAGGTTAGCCGAACACCACTTCAAGGTTGCAACGGGTGAAACGTTGGATAGCTGGTCAAGCACATCCGGTTTTATAAGTTTACTGATCGCCTTGCCTTTTTCAAGCAGATATTGCTCAACAATCTTTTCAAAATTAGATGTGAAAATAAAAAAAAGTGGGGGATTATTAATCAGTTCATATAGTGTCCTGTCAATTGAACGTTCATTTTGTATCCAGGTTATCCATTCAGCAGGAAGGTTGCCGATATTTTCAGCCAATAGTTTTGGATCTTTGATTATATTAGATAAAAGTGGTAATCTTTCTTTGTGTTTTTCAGAATACAAAGAAAAATACATCCAGGCCTGTTTGAAATTAGAAACGGGAATCACTACCGGCTTGTTTTCTGTTCGGACAACATCGTTGGCAAAAGGATAAAGCAACCCGTCAAATTTCAATTCAGCACCAATAATTTTTTCATCAAGATGACCAACCTTTGTAATGGTTCCATCCGTCTCAATTCCTCCCGTAGCCACAAGTTTTGTGGTTATCGGTCTTGCCGTTAAAATCCGGGTAAAACCAAGGGCAAGGGGAAGTCCAAGGGAGATGTCCTTAAATTGAACTGTTTTCCCTGGAATGGTTAAGGGAAAACATAAAAAGATTTTTTTTTCAGCCGGCTGTACAAAGTTTGTTGCCACCTGCTTTGCCGTTTCTACAGCCTGTAACAACGTATCGCTTAATATCGGCTGAGCCCAGTCAGGTATCATTCCGTATTCCAGTTTTTTATCCAGCAATCCGATTATGAATAATCGAATATCTGCTATGTTATTTCCTGTAAAAATGACAGGCACGGAACACCAGGAACCCATTTTGGCCGACCCAAGGCTAAGTCCAAGATATTTTTTTACATTTACAGTGTCAGTTAAAAAAGATTCTGCCCAGGAAGGCTGTCCACTTTCTTCTTTTAATAAAAAACTGGTTAACAGGCAGAGGTTAAAAAGTTCCTTCAAGCCTTTTGATATCGCTCCAGTGCTTATTATTGCCTGATATTTGTTTTTAAAGTCCTGGTGTGAAATTTCCTTAAAGGGTGAATAGCTGCAGGCTAAGAGTACATCTTTAAACATTGTTTGATCGTTTTGTGCAAGGAATTCAAGGCTTGAAATATTACCGGAACTCATGGACGGTCCTTTTCACTGATATCATCAATAATAATAATTGATACGCCGTCGTCTTTTTTTTTTACTCTGTCAAATCGTGCTAAAAAATTTTTGGTTATACCATCCCAGGACCATTTTCCAGGAGTCAACGATCTGTTTTTTTTATCTGACATAAAACACATGAAAGAAAGTTGCTTTATATCCTCTGCAAGACCTGGAATTTCCCCCGTGACGGTGTATCCTTCAGGTGATGATTTTTCATGGAATACTGTACATTCAACAGGTTTTAAGGCTTTTATTTCCCCTTCCCGAAGACACAGGCATGCAGCGATGATCTCTTTGTGATCATCTGCTGAAGCTGAAAGGCGAATGGATTCCGGTGCAAATCGAAGCAATGCAAAGCATTCCTCTATAGTTTCCGGCTGCCACAACCATTCAATATCACCCTTAACCTTTCTTATTTTCCCAATAAGCATATCAACTGAACCGTGGGCAAAGGAAAAAATGTTTGAAGTCTGTTTTTCCATAAGTTCATTAACTGCCTGAATTGAAAAAAAATACCCGGTTTTTATTTCAAGCTCCTGAAAATATTTTCTTGGATCATCTTCAATAAGGGGTAAAAGGCGGGGCGCCCAGTCAGGAAGTATATTGGGATCTTCATGCATTTTCAGTGTCTGCTCCACCACATCATCAGCTGCTTGTCCCAGGTACGGACCAAGATATTGTTTTTTAAGTGTATATACGTTCCAAGGTTCGATAAAGAATTCATAAGATCCCGTTCTGAGCATTTCCGGAACCACAAGATCCCCGGGAGAAGCAAGATATATATCATGCCAGGTCTGGGCAACCAGAATTTCATCATCAATCTCACACTGATCTTTCAGGACAATAACCACGGGTGCAGTATAATAATAACCTTCCTGCCAGCGGCAAAAATTTTTATTCAGAATCCTTAGCTGGCCGTTCTTGATATTTTTTTTATCATCGTGAAGGTTTGTCGGGTTGATTCTTTTTTTAAAGTTTTCAGATAATACATTCCATGCATCGATTTCATTTTTAATATCAGTGGAACAAAAGGGGCATATGTCCCTATGCCGTTTGTTCTCTGTTTGGTATTCTTTCTGGTTCCTGACATCTGGTGGAGGGCAGGTTCGGATTTGGATGGCAAAGGCCAGTGCCTGTTTTCGAGTATACATTTTTTTCCCTTCTACAAACTCTTATAAAAAAATCACCAGGTAAGTGTGTTTACGGAAATATTCTTCTTTTTTTTAAAAACATGGTCAGTTTAGTATCCATTGATCATTATGGCTTGTTCAAGTTTTTTACACAATTTATTTGTGAAAAAGCGGAAAGCATCAAGATCAGGTCTTTCATTCTTCCATACCGGTTCCGGTGAAAGCCATTCAAGGGGTCGTAAAAATGTTTTAAGCCTGGCCCTGAGCTTATCCCTTTGATATGAAAGGTTGGCTTTTTTATCCATTAATGCTGATATTTCACTGCTTTTAAGCCCCTGGCATTCATAATAATAAAATATTTTTTTTTCTTCACCCTGGAGAATATTAAAAAAATTAACAGCCCATTTATGGATGTATGAAAGTTTTTCACTGTCCGGTTCAGGATCATCAGCTTTGTTTATCAGGGGGTTAAATTGATATTTTTCTTCATCACTGTTGCCGGTTAAGGGAAAAGACGCTATTGAAGCACTCAACTGGACATATTTATTTATCCAGGAAATAAAATCCCTG
>JAOZRF010000313.1 GCA_029940245.1 Desulfobacula sp. | reverse complement strand
CGATTAAAAAACTGGGGATGGAATTATAAATATACTGAATTAAAGCGCAGCACCTGCGATCAAAATCGTCTTAATTTTGCAACCGTTTTTATTCTATCAATTGTTGGACATATTTTTTTTTAGCTTAACTGTTTGAAATAAAAAGATATATCAAAAAATAAAAAAATTGTGCCTTTAGGCACATGCCTTGCAGTTCAATAAAACAAAATCGAAAGGAGAACATCATTGAAAATAGCAATAACAATCTGGGGCAACCGGATTTCACCTGTTTTTGATGCTGCTGCCACACTTCTTGTGGCCCATATTGAGAACCGGGCGATAATCAAAAAAAGCTATACTTCCTTTGATCCCGGGACACCTTTTGACCTGATAAAACTGCTGAAAAAAATGCAGGTTCCTATTTTAATATGCGGCGCTATTTCTACAAAACCTGCAGATTTAATAGTGAACAATGATATTAAACTGATCTCTTTTGTTACGGGGAATGCATTAAAACTAATCGAAACCTTTGCCCGGAAACAAACCATTGAAAAATCATATATGATGCCCGGATGCAGCAAACAATACTGCTGGCGCCAAAATTCCAAAAAACCATCTTCTATATTTAGCACAGACGACTAAAATTTTAAACAATATTGCCTATTTCTTTGAATGGCAATTGGTGCAGGATGTTGGTGCCGGCCCCCTGGCCTTAGCTCCCCCTTTTTCCCTGTTATAATCCTTGTGGCACTCAATGCAGTTGGCATGGAGAGCTTCAAAATGGTACCTGGCTATTTTTTCTTTTTTCTCAAGTTTTTCGCCTTTTGGTTTTTCTGTTTCTTTATGGCAGTCAATACATCCTTTGGGCTTATCATTAATCGTTAAATCCAAAGGTGTTCCTGTTTCGTCATGGTGACATCTGCCACAGGCAATTGAATATTTTTCCACATGGTTTTTATGGGTAAATTGTACAATCCTTTTGGTATGCTTTTGATACCCGGAACTATTCATCATAATAATATCAGGAAGGGCATCCTTTTCTTCTTTGCCGGTTTTGCTTTCACATTTTGATTCTTCAACTTTGGCAATTTTTGACTGAACCGATATGTCGCAAGATGGGGCTTTGATACTATCGGGTTCATTTTTTGCAGGTTTTTTCACACTTGATAATTCACCCTTTGGCACTGGTGTCTCTTTTTTATCAGAAGGAATTCTGGTTTGTGCCTTTTTGGATATTTTATGGATGGTTTTTCCGGATTCAGGCAAAGGGATAGAACAATAGCTCAAGACAAGTATGGATATTAAAATGATTATAAAAATAATGTGCCGGCCATTTGATTCTTTATTCACTTTTTCTCCTTTTTTTCTCCTGTCTTAAAAAAAATTTATGTTCAAAAAATACCTTTACTTTGGAATCACCTGAAAATCAAACAAATTTTTCTTTACTATACCGGCTGCAATTGGTAATCAGAACTATATTTTCAAATATTTATATTTTGTATTTCATTATCAGGGTAATGCCATGGTTCAAAATCCCACATATGAAGAATTGAAACTTAAGGTAAAAACTCTGGAAAAAGAATTCCTGAAAGCCAAAGAAACCCTTAAGGTTACAACTGAAGCAAGTAAAAACTATAAAAGATTTTTAAAATTTCTGCCCTACCCTGTCATTGTCAGGGATGCAAAAAAATTGATTACCTATCTAAATCCTGCATTTACCAAGACTTTTGGTTGGTCTTTAAAAGAATTAAAAGGTAAAAAAGGAAAACAATATGTTCCTGATTCCCTTAAATACGAACTGACCAACAAAATAAAAGCCCTGCCTGCCCATACAAATGTTTTGGAATTGAGCACTGAACGGCTCACAAAAGATGGCAAACTTTTGGATGTGATGATTCGAGTCGGAGTAGACAAGGATCAAAACAACAATCCTGAAGGCATGGTCATTGTTTTAAGAGATGTGACCATGGAAAACAGAATTCAACGCAATCGTGACACCATGACCCGGATCAGTCAAGTTCTTCCCCAGTATCCAGACCTGAAAAAACTGCTTTTCTATGTAAACACGGAAATCAAGGAACTCCTTGAAACCGAAAGCGCCAATACAATTTTACTGGATGAGACCCACAAAGAATTTTATTTTTTAAGCGCTACCCACGATGACCCGAACACAAGAGAACGCATTGAGAAAGCAAGATTCCCAGTGGATGAACTTTTGTCCGGTCAGGTGGTGAAAACCGGCAATCCCATAATGATCAATAACTTCACCGATGGCCAGAACCAATATAAATCAAGGGATCAGAAAATAGGATATAAGGTTAAAAATGTAATTCTTGTCCCGCTAAGAAATAAAGATCGCATTATTGGCATACTTGCCGCGGATAATAAAAAAACAGGGAATTTTGATGACACTGATATTGAAACTTTGAATAACATTGCCGCTACGGTTGCTCTTTCAATTGAAAATGCCCGGGTTTCAAGGGAATTGAGAAAAGCCTATGAAGAGTTAAAAAGCCAGAGCAGCGCAAAAGATAAAATGATCAACCATTTGTCCCATGAATTAAAAACACCTGTGGCTATTCTTTTAAGTTCTTTTAAAATACTTTCAAAAAAATTGGTTGATCTTCCTGAAGAAACCTGGCGACCTACCATTGAACGGATTAGCAGAAACCTGAACAGGATTATCGGAATTGAAAGTGAAGTTTATGATATTGTTGAAAAAAAAGAGGTCTTCCATATAAAAATATTTTCCCTTATCCTGGAACAATGCCAGGATGAATTCGAAGCCCTTATTGCAGAAGAAATCGGTGAAAGAGGAATTCTTAAAAAAGTGCGGCAAAGGATTGAAGATATTTTCAGCCCCCGGGATCTTGCTGTTAACGATATTTTTCTGGATCAATTTGTTGAAAAAAGAATTAAAGCCCTTCAACCGGATATGGCACATCGAGATATTGCACTTATAACCCGCCTTGAATCTTCACCTTCGATTCAAATGCCTTTTGAACCCTTAAAAAAAACAGTGGACGGACTGATTCGAAATGCCATTGAAAATACACCGGATGGAGGAAAAATAGAAATTATAGTCCATCAAAAAAATAATGGGATCGAATTTATCGTTAAAGATCATGGGATCGGACTTACCCTGGAAGCCCAAAAAAGAATTTTTGAAGGTTTTTTCTCCACTCAGGAGACAATGAATTACTCTTCAAAAAAGCCCTTTGATTTTAATGCCGGGGGAAAAGGCGCTGATCTGCTGAGGATGAAAATATTTTCAGAACGATTTAATTTTAAAATTTCCATGACATCAAACCGGTGCCGCCATATTCCTGAAAACATGGATACCTGTCCAGGTTCAATACAGGAATGCAAAAAAATTCCAGGACCTGAATGTGATGGGTATACAAGTGTAACCTGCTTTTTCCCCTTAGACGGGCTATGAATCGCTGGTTACATTTTAAAATTTTCTTGACAGATATCTGATGTGTGATATATCAGATATCTAAAACGCGATGAATCATCACCTGCGGAATGATGGAGGTAATAATACCATGAAAATGACCACTGAAGAAACCTTTATAAAAGTTCTCCAGATGCATGGAATTGAACATGCATTTGGTATTATTGGTTCAGCTATGATGCCGATATCTGACCTGTTCCCCAAAGCCGGCATCACTTTCTGGGATTGCGGGCATGAAGGCAACGCGGGAATGATGGCGGATGGCTTCACCCGGGCTTCCGGAAAGATATCCATGATGGTGGGCCAGAACGGCCCGGGTATCACAAATTTTGTTACACCTGTAAAAACTGCTTATTGGAACCACACACCGCTGCTGCTCGTAACACCCCAGGCCGCAAACAAGACCATTGGCCGGGGAGGATTTCAGGAAATTCCTCAAATGGACCTGTTTAAAGACATGGTTGCTTATCAGGAAGAAGTCAAAGATCCCTCCCGTATGGCTGAGGTTCTCAACCGGGTGATCATGCAGGCAAAACGGGCCTCTGCCCCGGCCCAGATCAATGTACCCCGTGACTTCTGGACCCGGGTAATAGACATAGAACTGCCTGCAATTGTTGATTTCGAACATACGGCTGGTGGTGAAAAGGCAATTGCCAAAGCAGCACAGCTTTTGTCCACAGCCAGATTTCCTGTAATATTGAATGGCGGCGGTGTTGTGATTGGCGGTGCGATCAA
>JAOZRF010000312.1:388-4178 GCA_029940245.1 Desulfobacula sp. | reverse complement strand
GGAGGAACCCTTATCGCGACCATTGATCTGTTAAAAAAAGCTGGATGCAAAACCATAAAAGGGTTATTTTTAGTGGCAGCACCCGAAGGGCTTGCAAAAGTAACACAAAAACATCCTGATGTGGATATTTATGTGGCAGCCGTTGATGAGCGACTCAATGAAATAGGCTATATATTGCCAGGTCTGGGGGATGCCGGGGATAAAATTTTCGGCACTAAATAGTTAGCGCCTGAACGAGGTTTTCGTTCAGGCACTATATATACAATTTAAACAAGGCCTGGGTTCCCTTGCTTCCCAGCCCTTTTTCCTCCATTTTCTTATACAAAGACAGGGCAAGATCAAGCCCCGGGGTTTTCAGCCCTAAATGTTTTGATGAAGCAGCGGCAATGTTCATATCTTTTATAAAATGCCGGATATAAAACCCGGGCTCAAAATTGCCTGCAATCATTCTGGGGCCAAGATTATTCAATGACCATGATCCTGCAGCGCCCGGTCCAATGCACTTGAGTACAGCCTCCGGGTCAAGGCCCGCCTTTTCAGCATAGGCCAGAGCCTCGCAGACAGCTACCATTCCTGCTGCAATGGCAATCTGGTTTGCCATTTTTGTGTGCTGCCCTGCGCCTGGCTTACCCTGTAGCACAATATTTTTACCCATTACCTTAAAAAGCGGAAAGACTTTATCAAAAATTTTCTTATCCCCTCCAACCATAATGGAAAGAGTGGCGTTCTTTGCACCAAGATCACCGCCTGACACGGGAGCGTCAAGGGAGTCAATGCCTTTTTCTTTTGCCTTTTCATAAATTTTAACTGCAAGATCCGGGCTGGATGTGGTCATATCAATCACAATGGTCCCTTTTCCTGCATGGTTTAAAATACCATCCTCCTCCAGATACACCTGTTCAACATCAGCGGGAAATCCGACAATGGTAATAATGACGTCACATTTTGCGCTCAGTTCTGATATAGTATCTTCCCACACAGCACCTTTTGAAATAATATTTTCAGCTTTGTGCTTTGTGCGGGTATATACATGCAGTTTGTATCCTGCATTTAAAATATGTGTAGCCATGCTCTGGCCCATGACTCCCAAACCGATAAATCCAGCAATTATTTTTCCTGGTTCCATATCTATTTTCCGTCCCTTTAAAAAAATTAATATTTGTTCTATTAATGGCATTTTTTCAGGGTTTAATCAATGCTTGACTGCTTCCAAAAAAACCAAGACCTTTGTTATCAGTATCTGAGCATTTCCCTATTTGCCATCACTATAGAAATATTCAATACGGCTTCTTATTTTGATCAGAACAATCGATTTGATTTTTCTCACCTGCTTATTCTATTAACGGAATAATATGATTCAGTACATAAAATATCATCCTTGGTTTGAAAAATAATGTCGGAAGCTTAAAAAATTAAATAAGTTTTTTTTATTCAATTCAGGGGAAAAAAAATTAAACAGGAGAAAAGATGAAAATACATTTTAGTTTAGGAAAATGGGTTATTTTTATTGCAACAATTATATTAACCGCCGGCATTTCTTCTGCATCGGACTTAGATGCATTTAAAGGAGAAAAAGGAATATTGCGGATTTCCGGCGGTACAGCCCACATCCCGGTAATGAAAGAAGCGGCCAAAAGAATTATGGCCTTTAATTCTGACATCCAGATCACCATTGCCGGCGGCGGCTCCGGTGCAGGGATCAAGCAGGTGGGTGAAGGGCTTGTCAATATCGGCAATTCTGGAAGAAAGGCCACGGAAACTGAAATTGCTAAATATGGTTTATCCATATACAAATGGGCCATTGACGGTGTTGCAGCTGTCGTGAATCCTCAGAATACAGTGAAAAAACTATCTGTCAAAGAATTACAGGACATCTATGCCGGCAACATCACCAACTGGAAAGCCCTGGGCGGAGATGACAGATCTGTCAATATCTATACCCGGGATAAGTCCAGTGGCACCCGTGAAGTGTTCTGGAAAAAAGCCCTGGGCAAAGGAGACATATCCGGGAAGGCCAATTTTGTAGCTTCAAACGGTGCCATGAAATCTGCTGTCACCAATGATCCCTATGCCCTGGGCTATGTTTCAGTAGGGTATATTGATAATACAGTTGCTCCTGTTACCCTGGATAATGTGACCCCGAGCCTTGCCACCGTCAAAACCGGTGACTACAAGGTTGCAAGAGGTCTTTTCAGCAATACAAAAGGGGAAGCTTGTGGCCTTGCCAAAAAATTTATTGAGTATCTGTTAAGCCCTGAAGGTCAAAAAATTGTTGGTGAAAAAGGATTTATTCCGGTCAAGTGATATGGGTCAATTGATGCGGCATAAAGAAAATATTGCACGGATTATTTTTTCAAGTGCTGCAATTTCAAGTGCTGTGCTAACCCTTTCAGTACTGGGTTTTATGATCCTGTTGAGTCTGCCGATAATGAAAACCGGTATGCTCTGGAAGATTCTGACTGATCCATGGGCACCTGACCATGGAAAGTTCGGTATACCGGCCATGATTGTCGGAACTTTTTACATCGCCTCTTTCAGCCTGTTGATCAGTTTCCCCATAAGCCTTGGCTGTTCATTTTTTATTCAAATTATCCGCCCGGATAGTCCAGGCAGATTTTTAAAAAAACTGGTTCAGCTCATGACAGCCATTCCAACTGTTATTTACGGATTTATCGGAATATTTTTGCTGGTACCCATTGTACGAGAAATGTTTTCTTACGGCTCCGGGATGAGCATTTTATCGGCTTCTCTGATGCTGGGAATATTAATCTCGCCCACAATGGTCCTGTTTTTCTGTCAAAGTTTTGCAAGGGTTCCGAAACGCTTTCTTAATGCAGTGGATGCATTGGGTGGCACTTCTTTTCAAAAATTGTTTTATGTGATCTTACCCCATGCCTGGCCAGGTGTTTTAACAGGACTTGTTCTGGCATTCGGAAGGGCCATGGGGGACACCATGATTGCACTGATGATCAGCGGCAACTCTGTCATACTGCCGTCTTCCATACTGGATTCGGCCAGGACACTGACGGCTCACATTGCCATGATCATTGCTGCTGATTTTGACAGTATTGAATTTAAAACCATATTTATATGCGGTGGTGTATTATACATGATGACAAGCTGTGGCATCCTTTTGGCAAGGGTTTCAGACAGGAAACAACATTAATGGAAAAATCATTCCAGGACAGGTTGCTTGTCATGTTTTCATGGGGCTGTGCCCTATTGCTTTTCACAGGGTTGATGGTCATTGTCGGCTTTCTTGTTGTTAAAGGCTACAGGACGATCAACCTTGCGCTGATATTTGGTGATACCCGCCCTTTGGATGCTTTTTTATTAAGACAACAGGTGTTTGGAGGTCTTTTCCCGGCCATCATCGGCACCATTTCTTTGATACTGCTTTCCATTGGTTTTGCCCTGCCAATGGGTCTTGCTTCAGGTCTTTACCTTGCAGAATATGCACAGCCTCGACTGAAATTATTTTTCAGCCTGATGGTTGATATTCTTGCAGGGATACCATCTATTGTTGTCGGACTTTTCGGGTTTTCCATCACCATCTTTCTGCATCACTCGTTCAGCAATCGGATTTTTCCGTGTCTCTTGATTTCTGCCTTGTCCCTGGCGTTTCTGGTACTTCCCTATATCATTAAAACCACCCAGAATGCCATTGAAAGCCTGCCGCTTCAGGTTCGACTGACAGCACCCATCCTTGGTTCAACACAGCTTGAAAATATTATTTATGTATTGCTGCCGTCTGCCCGTTCCGATATTGTCGGCGGGATTGTTCTTGCCA
>JAOZRF010000312.1:0-378 GCA_029940245.1 Desulfobacula sp. | reverse complement strand
CGGTTTTTTCAAATTTTGAAGCATTGCCGTTTTATATTTATTATATTGCATCTGAATATTCAGACACATCTGAGCTGATGCAAGGATACGGTGCAGCACTTATTCTTCTTGTTATCTGTGCCGGGCTCTTTGGCCTGGCGCATTGGATCAAACTTGTGATTGATCAAAAGACGAGATTCAGTTATTAATTGATTATGGAAAATATGATATTCATATTATTTGGAATGATGAAAAAATGCACAAAATTGGAAACTTCTTTGTTGAAGAAGATGTAACTGCTCCAGGAATTGTAATACAAGAAATAAATGGAATATCTACTAATGTAGAAGATACTGTATCTGTTCATGTTGATGAAAATTTTACAATTAAATATAAGGC
>JAOZRF010000011.1 GCA_029940245.1 Desulfobacula sp. | reverse complement strand
ACATCAATTTATAACCTTATCCAAAGGGGCTATGTTTAAAAAAAGAGCCCATTCCATTGAGGATATTCTGCGTGCCATCACTGAAAAAATTGAAAATAAAAACAAAGTAACTATTTCCCTTAACATCCAGGACAGAATTCCTCTGATAGAGGTTGATCCGAATTACCTGATGATTGCCTTTAAAAATATCATCCAAAATGGCTTGGATGCAATAGCCGGCAGGGGACAACTGGAAATTCAGGCAGGCATTGAATCCCTTGTTCCTGAAGATCAAAAAAGACCAAAATATCTCAAAATTTCCTTCAAGGACATGGGTAAAGGAATCTTAAAATCTGATGTGATCCGTATTTTTGATCCTTATTTTACAACCAAGGAGATGGGAACAAGGAAAGGCTCGGGATTGGGACTTGCCGTTTCAGAGTCTGTCATCAAAAAGCACGGGGGAAATATTCGTATCGAATCAATGATTGGCCAGGGAACAACCGTCATTGTGAGCCTTCCGCTTCCAGATTCGTGGCTGAATGATCAATCAGACAGAATAAAATAAAAAAATAATTGACAAGGGGGAAAAGCAGGGCTAAGGTTAGTCCATGGTCTGCTTGGGGTCAGGCTTGCATTATTGCATTTTTGATATAGATTTATTGATAAAACACACAATAAAACGAGCCTGACCCCATCTGCAAGAACTTAAGATCGAAAGTTGAGTAGAGGTGTATACTTGAATTATAAATTTAAATCAGCATCTGATGGCAAACAAGCCCATGAAAAAATTGTAGAACAAATCAAAACAGCAATTTTTGAAAATAAAATACCTCCTGGACAGAAACTTCAGAACGAAAGAGAACTGGCCGAAATTTTCAACACCAGCCGGGTAACGGTCCGTTCTGCAATTTTAACGCTTAAAAACAGCGGGTTGCTATATGTAAAAAAAGGATCCGGCGGCGGTACCTTTGTCAATGATAATATTAACGAGACAAATCTCTCTGAACTGCTTCATGATATTATCCAGTGGAAAAATATCAGCATAGAACATGTCATTGATGTCAGGGGTATTCTTGAACCCAGTATCGCCTATTTTGCCGCTAAAAACAGAACTGATGAAGATATTCAAAAAATATGGGCCTCTATAGCCGATCTGGAACGATCCTTTAATTTGAAAAAAACATTCCAGAGTAATGATGAACATTTTCACAGGGCTTTGGCAGATGCAGCTCATAATCCGCTTTTAAGTGTGTTTCAGGCCTCACTTATTGATTTGCTCTTTAAATTCATATCCTCTATCAAATGGGATGATGAGGAAAAAACGAGTATGTCTTTATATCATAAACGGATAGCCCAAAAAGTTGAGGACCAGGATCCCGCTGGAGCCCGTAAAATAATGGTGGAACATTTGTTCGATATGCGGCAAATGTTGGTTCGTTACCCATTAAAAGATGTCCTGAAATAAAGGGTGATAGTGGATTTTATTTAATTATCTTAAATTTATAAAGGAGAAGTAAAATGAAAAAATTATTAATCAAATTGACTGTTATTTTCATCGTTACACTGTTTTTATCTCCAGTGCAGGCCAAAACAACCCTCAAGATGGTCACCTTTCTGCCTAAAGGAAATGTTAACATGACGGCTTTTATGGCCTTTGTGGATTCAGTTAACAAAAAAGGGAAAGGAGACCTGGAAATCAAATATATCGGAGGCCCGGAAGCAATACCGGGCTTTGAGCAGTTTGAAGCGCTTAAAAATGGTGTTGTGGATATGATTTTAGGTTGTGAATCCTATTATGGTGGAAAAGTTACACGTGCTGCTTACACCCACCTTACCCTTCTTGATCCTGTTAAAGAACGGGAAAACGGGTATTATGATTTTAGAAATGAACTTTTTAGAAAACATAATGTCCATTATTTGGGACGGGCTGAGTTCGGAGTATGGTTCCATGTTTTTACAAATAAAGCCGTTGACAACATGAATGGTCTAAAGGGACAGAAAATTCGGGTCTCGGCCACCTATGAATCCTTTGTCAAACGTCTGGGTGCAATCCCGGTAAGCATGCCGGGTTCAGACATCTACACAGCACTTGAAAGAGGTACAATCGACGGCTATGCCTGGGCCGTTCTTGGAAATGTGCAAATGGGATGGTCAGATGTTTGCAAGTATATCCTCGAGCCTAGAATTTATCAGATGAATATTGAGAATTTGATAAATCTGAAAACTTGGGAAAAACTTACTAAAAGCCAGCAACAACTGCTGACGGACACTATGATCGAAAATGAAAAAGAATACACCCCCATCATGGCTGGTATTGCGGAAAAAGAATATATTGAAATGCAGAAGAAAGGGATGAAAGTCATTCAATTCACACCTGAAGAAACCAAAGAGTATAAGGATCTTGCATATACGGCGGGATGGGACGATGTGATCAAATCAAATCCGGATTTGGGACCTAAGCTTAAAAAGATGTTGACTCCTTAAACAGATGAAGGATTAAACCATGAATTTTCTTCAGCAAACGGGTCGGATACTGGATATGGTTATAGTTTGCTTTACATGGTTTAGCGGCATATTAATGATTTTTGCTCTCATTTCCGTTTGTATTGATGTGGTATTGCGGTATTTTTTTAACAGCCCAACCGGATGGGTGCTTCAAATCAGTGAGTATATTCTTCTTTATATCCCTTTTCTATCAGCGGCTTATGTTCTTCAAGAAGATGGCCACATAAAAGTCGACATCCTTTTGAGTTTCCTGAGTCAAAGAATGCAGGCGTTGTTTGACACTATGACATCAATCCTTGGTGCCGGTGTCCTTTTGATACTGACATATTATGGATCTATTGTTTCTTATGATTATTATATCAGACAGGTTATCACTTTGAAATACCTGAAGATACCGGAATTTTTAGTCGTTATAGCTATCCCTGTCGGCTGTTTGATGTTTGCTCTTCAGTTCATTCGAAGAGCAAACAACAGCTATCACAAATACAGGAATAAAGCTGTTAAATACAATAATTGTAACCCTGAAACGGCAATCCGTGAATAAATAAAAGGAACCGGCATGGAATGGTCTTTTGCGTTAATGCTTTTGCTCGGTCTTATGATATTATTGATGATCATGGGCACACCTGTAGCAATAGCCTTTTTGACTGTGGATGTAATCGGGGCAATCCTTTTTCTTGGCGGAGAAATGGGCGTGGTCCAGGTGATATTAAATATGAAGGAAAGCCTTACGTCTTTCAGTCTTTTGCCCGTGCCCTTTTTTATCCTTATGGGAGAAGTCATGTTCCACTCCAAGATAGGGTTTAAGGCGATTGATGTGACAGATCAATGGATCGGAAAAATTCCGGGACGTCTCTCTCTTCTGGCCATTGTCGGGGGGGCGCTCTTTTCAACTATGAGTGGCTCAACAATCGCTACAACCTCAATCTTAGGGTCTTTGCTGGTACCTGAAATGGAAAAAAAAGGCTACCATAAAACCATGGCCATCGGTCCTATTATGGGGAGCGGTGGGCTTTCCATGCTTATACCGCCAAGTGCTCTTGCCATTCTTCTGGCATCCATAAACAAAATTTCAGTTGGGGGTCTTTTAATTGCAGGAATTCTTCCAGGATGCCTCATGGCGCTTTTTTATGCATGTTATGTGGTGATCCGCTGCCATCTTCAACCCCACCTTGCACCTCCATATGATCAAGACTCCGTCCCTATGTTAAAAAGGGTCAAGAGAACACTAATTCACATCTTTCCAATAGGTCTTATTATTTTTTTGGTAATAGGCCTGATCTTCCTGGGCATTGCAACACCATCGGAAGCCGCGGCATTAGGGTCACTTGGGACCATTTTGATTGCAACAGCTTATGGGCAGATGAATTTTCGCATCATGAAAGCCTGTATCCTGGGAACACTTAAGATAACATCAATGATGTTCATGATTATCACAGGCTCCATGATTTTCAGCCAGATCCTGGCGTTTTCCGGAGCCAGTGCCGGGATTATAGAAATGGTCACGGGATTTGATCTTCCCCCTTTCATGATTCTTATTTCCATGCAATGCGTGTTGCTGTTTTTAGGCTGTTTTATGGATAACCTGTCCATGGTTATGATTGCATCCCCTATTTTCTTGCCCGTTGTAGAGGCTTTGCATTTTAATGTGCTCTGGTTTGCTCTGATTATGCTGATCAATATGGAAATGGCAAATACCACCCCGCCCTTTGGGTTGCTGTTGTTTGTAATGAAAGGAGTTGCTCCGAAAAATACAACCATGATCGATGTGTATAAGGCCGGAATCCCATTTTTAATGTGCGATGCAACTGTCATGGCACTGGTCATGATTTTTCCACAGATTGCACTTTACCTGCCGGCTTTGATGAAAGGATAAGCCGCCGGCAATCACTCATAATAAGGGAAAAACAAGAGATCATGGAATGAATGAGGTATTGGAGGATTTATGATATTTAAGATCGGTATTGATGTCGGCGGAACGTTTACAGATTTTCTTCTTATGGACAATGAAGGCAATTCTAATATTTTCAAGGTATTGTCTTCTCCGGAAGATCCATCCATTGCAGTCATGACCGGCCTCAATCAAATGGCAGACAAAATAGGCATCAGTCTTGCTTCATTTTTTGACAAAATCGAAATTATCGTCCACGGGACAACTGTTACAACAAATGCCGTGCTGACGGGAAATGTGGCGAAAACAGGACTTTTTACAACAAAAGGATTCAGGGATGCCCTCCAGATGAGAAGGGGTATCAGAGAAGAGCTTTATAATAATAAATATCTTCCGCCAGAGCCCATTGTGCCCAGGCATTTGAGATTACCCGTGATTGAACGGGTGGATTATGCGGGCAACATTGTTACAGAAATAAATGAAAATGATATCATAAACGGAATACAGCTTTTCATGGACCAGGATATAGAGGCCGTTGCCGTCTGCTTTATGCATTCCTATGCCAATGATTCCCATGAACGCAAAGCCAAAGAAATTATCCGTAAATATATGCCCCGTGCATACTTGTCCGTTTCTTCATCCGTTCTTCCACAGATCCGGTTTTATGACAGAGTAAGTACGACTGTTCTTAACGCAGCAGTGGGACCGATCTTAAAAAAATATCTTTCAAAACTCACCACCCGGCTTTCTGAAAACGGATTTTCCGGGATTTTTTTGATCATGCAATCCAATGGCGGCGTCACAACACCTGATATCGTAACCGGACTTGCCGCAAGTACTCTTCTCTCAGGACCCGCTGCCGCACCTATGGCCGGCATGGCCTATGCCGGTCTGCACGGGCAAAAAAGTTTTATCACTGTGGATATGGGTGGAACAAGCTTTGATGCGGCACTGATCAAAGATGCCAAACCAATCGTTACCATGGATGGAAAAGTAGACCGCATGGCCCTTGCCCTGCCCATGATGGATATAAAGACCATTGGCGCGGGCGGCGGAAGCATTGCCTGGATTGATGAAGGCGGTCTCCTTCGCATGGGACCGAAAAGTTCTGGAGCACGTCCCGGTCCCGTGTGTTACGGCCTTGGCGGGAAAGAACCCTGTTGCAGCGATGCCGACCTGATCCTGGGATATCTGGACCCTGATTTTTTTGCCGCGGGAAAGATAAAACTGAATAAGGCAGTTGCAGAAAAAGCGATTCAAAACTTAGTTGCAGAACCTCTGAATATGAGCCTCATCGAAGCTGCATACGGCATGTATCATATAATGAATGTGAATATGGCATCAGCGATTCGTGAAATTTCCGTTCAACGGGGATTTGATCCCAGAGATTTTCTTCTGGTATGCGGAGGTGGTGCAGGACCCATACATGCCGCCATGATTTCACTTGAGCTGGATATTTCAAAAATTCTGATCCCAAAGGAATCCTCAATTCTTTGTGCAGCGGGAATGCTTCTTTCAGATTTAAAGCATGATTTTGTCAGAAGCTTTCATACGCAGTTCCCACTTAATGACAATAAAAAACAATATTTTTCTTCCTTGATTACGGATCTTAAATCCGCGGGGGACACAATTCTTTCAAATGAGCACATTTCAGAAGAAAAACGCAAATTTCAATTTTCCCTTGATCTTCGCTATGTCGGGCAATACCACGAAGTCTGCGTGCCCGTTGAAATTGATGATATTATGGCCATGAAATTTGAAAAAATGGCAAAGGGCTTTCACGCTGAACATAATCGTCTTTACGGCTATGATTTAAAAGATGAAAAAACCATTATGGAACTTGTCAACATCAGGATCACAGCCCTTGGCATTACGGATAAACCTGGTTTTCGAAAGGAAATATTTGCAGGAGCGGACGTTTCCCAGGCGCTGAAAGGTCAGAGACCGGTATTCATACCCTCTAAAATGGCGTTTGCACCCATCAATATTTATGACGGTGATAAAATGAATCATGGAAATCACGTAATGGGGCCTGCCATTATTGAACAGAAAAACACAACCATCTTTGTTCCGTCCATGTTTGAAATTGAATGCGACCAATACGGCAGCTTTATGATGACCAAAATAAACCATATTGCTTAAGCACATGTTGAGAAAAGAGGAAATTATGGCAAATAAAATTGATAAAATACTGGCATCTGTTTTTCAAAGAAGATTCAAATCCATTACTGAAGAAATGGGACTTACACTTTTGAGGACAACACGATCCCCTATTTTAAATGAAGCACGGGATTTTGTAACCGGGCTTTATGATGCGCAAGGCAGGATGCTGGAACAAACTGAATATATTCCTGTGCTGGCTTTCGCGGTTCAACCCGCATTGCAGTATATTGTCCGCTATTTTGGAAAAAACATTTTGGACGGTGATGTGATTATCCATAATGATGTGTTTTCAGGTGGAAACCAGAACGCGGATGTAGCCGTCTTTAAACCGATTTTTTATAACGGAAGACTTGTTGCCTGGGCCGCATGCAAAGGACATCAGGCAGATATCGGCGGGGCTGTAGCAGGCGGATACAATCCGGAAGCAAGAGAAGTGTGGCAGGAAGCCCTTCGAATCACGCCGGTAAAGATCTATGAGGCCGGTAATTTTCGAAAAGATGTCTGGGACATGATCTTTGCCAACATTCGGTATAAAATCGTGGAAGAAGACATAAAAGCCGAAATGGGGGGCTGTATTGTAGGGGAAAGAGGAATAAAGGCACTTCTTGAACGATACGGCATTTCAAAATTCAAAGAGCATGTTGAATATCTTTTTGATGTCACTGAAAAAATGGTGAGAAAGGAAATCGAACAGATACCCGACGGAACCTATCCAGGTGAGAGCTATGTCTATTATGACGGCATTCATGAAGGCTCAAAAATGAAAATCAATTTAAATGTTGTGGTCAATGATGATAAAATCAGCTTTGATTACTCAGGCTCTGATCCGCAGACACAAGGGTTTGTTAATGCGCCCCTTGCCGCGACGGCGTCTGCCGTTCTATTAACCTTCCTCATGCTGATTAATCCTGATATCCCCCATAATGACGGTATTATGAGGCCTATACAAATTATTAATCCGAAAGGCTCATTTTTGAACGCGGAATACCCTGCTGCAACAACTTTCGGCAATAGCATTACCGGCCCCAACGCAGATGCTATCATGAAGGCTTTTTCCAATATTCTCCCAAAAAAAGTGACTGCAGGGTGGAACCGGTTTCTGGGGTTCACCCTTACGGGGAAAGACCCGAGAAGCAACCGGTCGTACGTGGATATCCTGTTTCTGGCACTGAAAGGTGGCTCAGGAGGAACATATATGGCGGACGGATACGATCATATCGGCTTGATCAACTGTGCCGGGGGAATTTTAGCCCAGGACTATGAGATGTTTGAAATTCAGGACCCTCATTTTTTAGTCAAACATGAATATTTAAAAGATTCCGCAGGCCCGGGACTATGGAGAGGGGGCCTTGGCATTGAGACCATATTTGAAATATATGGTGAGAATGTTACGGGAATTGCCTTTGGAGATGGTGTGGAAGAGGAAGCCAGGGCTTTTGGACTCTTTGGCGGCCAGGAAGGCTCGATCAATAAAGCGGAACTGAAATATCCCGATGGAACGGTTAAAGTTGCCAGATCCAAGGAAATTATTCGGGAAATTCCGAAAAACACCCTTTTTAAAAATATCGCCGGCGGTGGCGGTGGCTATGGAGATCCACTTTTAAGGCCTGTGGATAAAGTCCTTGAAGATGTCAGAAATGAGTTGGTCTCATATAAAAGTGCACAGAACGATTACGGTGTTGTGATTGATGAAGGATCTGTGACAGTCAATAAAGAAGAGACAGAAAAATTAAGGGGCAGGAACGGATGAATCTTCCCCATATCGGCCATATCGGCATCATTGTCGAAAATATGGAAAAAAGTATGGCTCTTTTCCAGACACTCTTTGGTTTTTCGCCTTCAAAAATCAAGGAGATGACTGAAGTCGGGCTGAGAATAGCGACCCTGAAGGCTGAAAACATAGATATTGAATTGATTCAATATCTGGATCAGGACCATAATTTTGGAAAAGACGTCATGGGAGAAGCGCCTGGTGTGAATCATTTTTCCATAAATTTGGATAATGTTGAAACAGCAGCCAGGGAGTTTCAAAAAAAAGGAATAAAAATTATGGAAGGATTCCCAAGACCCGGGAATCACGGTATCGTTGCTTTTTTTGAGCCGGAAACCACAGAAAAAATATTATTGGAAGTTTGCAGCAAAATAGAAAACAAATAATTTTATTTTACAATAACATTATTTCGCTTACCCTTATGCAAAGGATACAGGAGAAAAAATGTCATTTTACAAGGAACGAAAACTTTGGAATGAAAAGATAGAAACCCTTTCCAGAGACGAGATACAGGCTCTGCAGCTAAAGCGGTTAAAAAAACAGGTGGCCTATAATTATCACCAATCACCATTCTACCGCAATAAAATGGATGATGTCGGTATAAAACCTGAAGATATTGGCAGTTTTGAAACGTTTTCCAAAATACCACTGATGACAAAAGATGAACATCGACGGGCTCAGCAGGAATCCATTGAAAAATATGGCAATCCCTATACGCTTATGGCTTGTGCGCCAAAAGAAAAAATTGTAAGAATCAATTCAACGTCCGGAACTACGGGGATGCCCACCCTTTATACATTGACGCAGCATGACATAGATGTGGTCAATGAAATGCATGCCAGAAAATACTGGCGTGCGGGAATCAGGCCTGGAGATGTGATGATCCAGGCACTTTCCCTATCCATGTTTACGGGCGGACTTCCATTGTCCCAGGGAATTATGCACATGGGGGCCTGTGTCGTACCCATTGGTATTGAAGGCGGAACCAAAAGAGTCCTTGATTTTATAGGCCTCACATCACCGGTGGCCATCATCGCGACGCCTTCTTTTGGCCAGTATATGATTGAAAAATGCCCTCAACTGATTGGAAAAGATGCAAAAGATCTTGGTTTAAAATGGTTTTTCTGTGCAGGGGAACCCGGAGGCGGAAATCCCGAAGTCAGAAAAATGCTTGCCCAAGGATTTGGGGCTAAAGTTTTTGACCATACTGGAGGGGGACATGCGTTTCATGGTATTTCCTGTGATGAACCGCCTGAACAGTTCAGCGGCATGCATTTTATATCAGAAGATCATTGTCTCCTTGAGCTTATAGATCCAAACACAAAAAAATCGATTAAAATTGAAGACGATTCTACAGGAGAAATGGTCTTTACCTTTCTAGACTGGGAAGGCGGTCCTTTTATGCGCTATTCACTGGGTGATATTTTACAGGTTTCAACAAAACCATGTGACTGTGGAATGCCGGGGTTAAGATTCAGGATCATTGGCCGGGCAGATGATATGTTGATTATAAAAGGTGTTAATGTCTATCCCGAAGCCGTCAAGACTATCGTGTTCAAATTCAGACCAAAGGTTACCGGCTTTTTCCGGATTCTCTTATCAAAACCGGGCCCCCTGGTAGAACCACCGCTGAACATTCAGATTGAATATGACAAATCCGTTCCAGAGGCAGACCTCCCCGCACTTGAACAAAAAATGCTTTCCATGTTCAAACACGAAGTAAGAATCGCTCCGCAAATAAACTGGGTACCTGCTGAAACCCTTCCAAGAGAAATGAAAAAAACAAGCTTTATTAAGATTAAAGGGACTAACACATAGTTGTTTTTTATAATGGGGTGTTATGAAAAAACTTTACACATTGCTGGATAATGGGATTGATAAGATTTTATCCGGGACAGGTTTTTTTTCCGTTGTTTTGATGATATCACTTTCATTTTTTATTTCATTACAGGTGGTCGGAAGGTATGTTTTCAATCTGAATATTCCCGGGTTATTTGATCTGTCCATTTATTCCCTTATTATATTTACCTTTCTTTCAGCAGCATATACATTGAGAGAAGATCAACACATCTGCATAGATCTTTTATCCAATTACTTATCAGACGGCGCCAGGGCCGGTTTTAGAATCAGCACACTGATGCTGTCTCTTTTATTTACAGGTGTTTTAGGCTGGATCAGCTGGAAGTGGGCCTATGGTTCTTTTTTATCCCGCGTAATGACAATTTCCGAGGTGCCCGTGCCAAAGGCAATTCTTATCGCATCCATCAGCCTGGGATCTTTCCTGCTTTTTTTACAGATAATCCGATTAATTTTCTCTGTATCAATTGAATTCAGACATTTATTTAATTTAAAAGGATTTTTTAAAGAATACCGGAATAACAGCATTTTTTTTATTATAGTGTTCATTATCGCCGTAATATTCGGTCTTATATTAATTTTGTACATAAACAAAATAGTCGGAATCTGCTTCATGGTGCTCATGCTTTTATTGTGCGGAATGCCGGTTTTCCTGACGTTGGGGTTTGTCGGCAGTTTAGGCCTGTACATATTGATGGGTGAATCAACCTTAAGGCAGATACCATTTCTTGCTTATAAATCAGTGGAAAGCTTTCCGCTGACATGCCTGCCGCTTTTCATCATCGCGGGAATCATTATGGAAAAAGGCAGAATTGTTGAAGATGTGTTTTTGTTTTTCAGAGCTATTGGCCGAAATTCCATTTCCGGACCGCTTTTATCAACTATACTGGTTGGCGGTTTTTTCTGTGCTGTCAGCGGGTCAAGTGTTGCCACAACCTCTCTTATTGCAGCCGTTTCCCTGCCAGTATTGATTAACAATGGATATAAAAAATCCATTTCAAGCGGGGTGGTCGCGGGTTCCACCATCGGCACAGTGATTCCGCCCTCCATAGGATATGTTTTATATGGTGTGATTGCAGAAGAATCCATTGGCCGGTTATTTATGGCGGGAATCATGCCGGCTGCCATGATTTTTGGATTTTATTTTTTATATATTTTTATTCGGTCCGGAATTAAGAGCGGATCACTGTTTGAAACGGGTCATGTCCCCGTGCAGATACCAGATTTAAAGGTAACGTTAACGGAAAAAATAAAAATATTTAAAAGAGCCTTATGCGGTTTGTTTGCGCCTGTATTCGTGCTGGGCGGAATCTATCTGGGTATATTCACTCCCACGGAAGCAGCTGCCATGATGGTTATTTATGCGATTGTTATCACTGTTCTGATCATGAAAACCATAACCCTTGGACAGCTTTTTGATTTTTTTTTGATCGGTGCAAAGATCAGCTCCATGATTCTTATGATTATTGTTTCTGCCAGAATTTTTGGTGCACTGACGTCACAGATGGGAATTGCCCGTGATTTGGTTTGCTTTATTCAAACCTCACAGATTTCACCCGCCGTAACCCTCCTGTTAATTTCCATTGTGTTGATTGTCCTGGGAATGTTTTTGGATGCTTCATCCATCATGGTCATTACACTTCCTGTGTTTCATCCTGTTATTATGGCTGCTGGATTTGATTCCCTCTGGTTTGGCGTTTTTTTTATCATTGTCCTTGAGATCGGTCTTCTGACCCCGCCTGTCGGGTTAAATCTTTTTGTTATAAAAGGACTTTCAGATTTCAATATGGAAACTATCATAAAGGGAACTTTCCCTTTTGTTTTAATAATGCTGTTGTCTTTATTTGTACTTGCTTTTTTCCCACAAATTGCTACCTGGTTTCCTTCTTTGATGATGCGATGAGAAAAAAATAAACGGATTAATCCATAAACTAAAAACCAATAAACAGGAGGCAGAATGATGACAAAATCAAAAACCAAAAACCTTTTTCTTTGTATGTTTTTCACCGTGATGACAGTAATACTGATGAGTGTGAACATCTATGCTCAGGAACCGATCAAATTAAAATATTTTACCGGGATGACCCCATCCCACTATTTTGGTTCTGATCTAATGCCATATTTTTCAACAGAAATTGACAAACGGACAAACGGTGACATCAAGATTGAACTCTATCCGGGCGGCCAGCTGTTCGGATATCAGGACGGGATTGATGCAGCAACCATGGGTGCCGTTGAGATGGGCCTTACTGCGCTTGGCCACTGGGGCGGGTATAACCCTGTTTTCAGTTTTTCAGATTATTTCTTATTAATTGATGATATGGATCACTGGTTCCGTGCAAGGGATGAGATCCATGCGATTTTGGAGCCTTTGTTCCGGGAAAAGAATGTCAAGCTTCTTTATTACAGTGCATATGGCGGCAACGGGATCTGCGGGAAAGTACAAATCCAGTCACTTGATGACATTAAGGATTTAAAGGTAAGAGCGCCTGTTCCCGGGGCTTTGGAAAGTTTGTCCGCCTGGGGTGCAACACCGATTAAAATTGCAGCATCTGAAGTATATGATGCAATGGGAAAGGGGGCAATTGATGCATTTGTTTCCTCATGGGGTTCTATTTATTCAAGAAAATACTATGAGGTTGCCAAGCATGCAGTGGGTCCTGTCTGGTGGACGATCTGGGTAAATTTTATCAATCTTGACACCTGGAATAATCTGTCCCCGGAACAGCAAAAATTATTTATGAAAGTGTCAAGAAAAACAGAACAACGTTCTTTGAGAATCATGAAGGCCTTTGATAAAAAAAGCCTGGAACAACTGGCAAAGGTCGGAACCGTTAAAATACTGACACCTGATGAAAAAAAGGTTTGGGGAAAGCCTCTCAGATCCGCATATTCCGCATGGATAAAAAAATGTGCGGATAAAGGGTATGAAAAGCAGGCTCAGGAAATTCTGGACATACTGGATAGAACCCGTTAAACTAAAGGCTCATTTTTTAGAGGAATTATATGATCAAATCCATGGATACAGCATGGTGGGTTCAGCGCTGGGCAGAACTTCATCCGGATAAAGCCGCCATCATATTTGAAGAGCATGTAGTCAGTTATAGAGAACTTTGCAAAAGAGCAGACAGGACAAGCTGCTGGCTGCAATCAATTGGTATTGAAAAAGGGGACAGGGTTGCGGTTATGCTTGATAACTGCCTTGAGTTCCTTGATTTATTTCTTGCCTGTTCCAGGCTCGGGGCAATTTTTGTACCCATTAATTTTCGTATCACGGCTTTGGAACTTGATTATTTTATTAAGAACTGCAGGCCCAGGTTGTTTGTCCATGGAGATGATTTTACCAGGGTGGTAACTTCCCTTAAAATAAACAGTTATCTGCCCCCCCTTTTGGTGTCTGTGGTGGGAAAACCATATAATGATAATATTTATAATTTTACTGAAGAGACGATTAAATTTGACGGGCAAAAGGCATATCTTTCCAAGTCCCTTAGCCCGTCAGATCCGGAAGAGCCACAGGTTATCATGTATACCTCAGGCACTACAGGCAATCCCAAAGGCGCAGTCCTTTCCCACAGGAAAACTTTTTTTAATTGTTTAAATGCAGAAATCTTTTTTGAACTTCATTTTAGTGATATCATGTTAATTCTTCTGCCTCTTTTCCATTCAGGCGGACTTTTTATCCAGGCTGCCCCAACTTTTTACAAAGGGGCGACCATTGTTCTTCACCGGAAATTTGACCCCGTAAAAATATATAATGATATTGAAAAATATCGTGTAACAAAATTTTTAGGCGTTCCTACAGTATACAGAGAATTGCTGACGGTTGCGCCGAAGAATAGAGCGGATATCTCGTCATTAAAGGTTTGTGCCGGAGGTGGTGAAAAATTGACGGAAGATCTGGTTGAAAAATGTGCCGGCGCGGGCCTGGCGTTCCGCCAGATCATGGGGCAGACAGAAACATCAATCCTTTTATGGGCTTCTGAAGAAGATCCCCTGAAAAAACCCGGAACTGTGGGAAGGCCCGTGTTTCATGCCGAAGTCTCCATTCTGGATGAAAAGGGCAACATCACAAAACCGGGTGAAATAGGAGAGATTGTCGTTCGCGGGTCAATCATGATGAAAGAGTATTGGCAGGATCCTGTTAAAACCAATGAAACCATAAAAAACGGGTATTTGCATACGGGTGATCTTGCCCGAATGGATGAAGACGGCTTTTTTTATCTCGTGGGAAGATCCGGGGACATGTATATATCAGGCGGAGAAAACGTATATCCTGCTGAAGTGGAAAAGGTGCTTAAGACACACCCGGATATTGAAGAAGTTGCTGTGGTAGGAATTCCTGATGAAAAATGGGGTGAAACAGGACATGCTTTTGTGATAAAAAAGCCTTCCTCCGCTTTAAGGGATAAAGATGTCATAGCTCTTTGTCATGGCAGGCTTGCAAAATACAAATGGCCCCAGAAGGTAAGTTTTTGTATGGAATTTCCCCGGACATCCCTTGGGAAAATTAAAAAGAACGACCTTATTAATAAAGAACAAGGAATAAAGAAATGAGTTCAAAGAAAATATTAAAAGGCAGAAAAATACTGATTGTGGATGATGAATCAGATGTGCTGGATTCCTTAATTGAGCTGTTGGATATGTGTAAAATAGATACTGCATCTTCATTTGAAAACGGCAGAAGATTGCTTGAAGACCAGAATTATGACCTGGCTATTCTGGATATAATGGGTGTTAAAGGGTTTGAGCTGCTTAAAATTGCAAATGATCATAAAATTCCTGCCCTTATGCTCACTGCACACGCTTTATCCGAAAAAAACCTTAAAAAATCCGCTGAAAATGGAGCAGCCTATTTTGCACCAAAAGATAAGATGGCACAAATTGATATCTTTGTTGCAGATGTTCTTGAGGCCTTGGAAATGAATAAGAGTACCTGGGAGAAATGGCTTCATAGGCTTGGTGGATTTTATGATAACCGATTTCAAGGAACAAACTGGAGAGACCAGGAAAAAGAATTCTGGGAAAAAAAGATGAAAACAAGGTTTTGATTTGCCGGTTTTTGCATATAATTTTTGACTCGTGTGGAATTATCAAGTATCATTTTAGATATTCTACACAAATGAATTGTTGAGGACAAAAACAATGACACAGGATTTATTGGATGAAGCCTTGAAAATGCCGCCAAATGAAAGGATTGAATTCGCTCA
>JAOZRF010000311.1 GCA_029940245.1 Desulfobacula sp. | reverse complement strand
GCTTTGGGCAATCTTACTGCTTGAGAACTGCCATTTTGAAATAATTTGGCTGTTTGCATTTTATCACCTCTTTTTATCGTATATATTTTTAATATATATACTAACGATCTGAAAGTCAATTTTTGAAAATGGGTATTAAGTTTTAGGTTTTAAGTTTTAGGTTTTAAGTTTTAGGTTTTAGGTTTTAGGTTTTAAGTTTTAAGTTTTAGGTTTTAGGTTTTAGGTTTTATATAGGTTTTAGGTTTTTGCTGGACTTTTGAGCACGGGGTTATATAGCTCCGCCCCTTTGGTTACATGGCCAATTGCTCACTAACTAACTATATTTACAGCGTTTTTATTACTTCAGCTTCTGGATGCAGAGTTAGGCAACCTCTTCTTTAATCTCTTTTCTTGCCTGGCCAATTTCCTGCTCTAAACTCTCATACTCTTTCATTTTACGTCTGATAAAATTAAGGGTGATGCGTTTTTTCTCCTTTATCCCTTTAGTGGTAAGAAGATAGAGATAACCTTTTTTGCTTTTGCTTTGTTTAAAATTCTCCATCTTGACAACACCCTTCCGGACAAGTGCAGTTAGAACATGATTGACTTTGCCTACGCTTATACCAATTTTTCCGGCCAGTTCAAGCTGTGTTAATTCACTTCTTGAAGCAATCTCCCTCAGGAGATAATATTCTACGTCCTGGCTGAATTTGGTTTTTTGATTCATGACATGAATTTCTACACCAATTAAAAGATTATGTCAATGGATTTTTGGGGTCAAAAACAGCGTTTTAAACCTTGAACAAGATCAAATCTGTGTCAATCCCGGAATTAAATTGAAATGCCTGTCTTTTGTAAATATTATGTATCCATATTGAAAAGCAACTGCCGCAATCCATATATCGTTTGTTGGAATGGGAGTGCCCGCAACTTTCAGATTATTAAGTATTGAAGCGTAAAAATCAGCAGTCTCCACATCAAGGGTGTGAACTAAAACTCTTGGAGAATCGAGAAAAACATTAAGTTCTTCCCTGTTCTCTGCCTCCCGATTGCCGCCTTTAAAACCTGAATAAAGCTCCCCCACACTAATGGCTGTAAAACCAATCAGATCAATTTTTCTCAAGGCATCGACAACATTGCCATCACCCTTCATGGCCAATGAATAAATATTAGTGTCGATTAATACTTTTTTCATTTCCAGAGCTCTTGGTCAATTTGACGTTGAGTGGTTATTAAATCATTTATTTTTTTAAACTCATCATCATTCCAACTGCCAAACAGATCATCCAGGTCATCATATTTGCGTGAAAATTTCTTTTCCTTTTGAAGTCCAAGACTTGTTTTAATAAACTCAAGAATGAGGTTATTAACACTTTTGCCTTGTTTGCTTGCAGCTATTTTTAATTTTTCAGCAACTTCATGCTCAACACCTCTAATGGTAATTGCCTTCATACGCCCCCTTCCTCAGAATAATATCATCACGCGAATTCATATTGATATCAATATATGATATCATTTAGGGTTTGTCAATATAGCGTAAAAAATTGGGGCGGGGTCAGGCTTGGCTTATTGGCTTATTGGGTGGAAAAGTATTGAGGGTTAAGATTTAAGGGTTAAGATTTAAGGGTTAAGATTTAAGGGTTAAGATTTAAGGGTTAAGGGTTAAGATTTAAGGGTTACGTTTCTGGGGGATTGATCATATATCTTAAAGAAGAAAGCTATATTGCCTGGCTCCATGAATAATTCTTCGTATCTGAACTGTATTTGCCTTCACCACATAAAATACAAGATATTTTCCAATTATCAGTATTCTATATCCCATTTTCTTTAGTCGATCATCTTTTGAAACTACGCCCAATTCCGGATTAAAGGCTAATTGAGAAATTGAGTGATTAAACTTTTCAAGCATAGAAACAGCAGCAGATGGATTATCCATCATAATGTAATCAAAAATATCATCCAAATCATTTTCTGCTGTAGATAAGTACCTGATTTCAAAAGGAACGCTCAACTAATTTTCTCTCTTAGCTTCTTCATAAGTTTTTCATGAGTGATTCCCTGCTCACCAGATGCATCTAATGACTCCGCTTCTCCAAGTTTATAATATAATTCAAGTAAGCTCTGAAAACGCTCATAATGCGCATGGCTCATAACTACCATATCGCCTTTCCCATTTCGTGTTATGAATATGGGTTGGTCCTCACTATGGCAAAGCTCAGATATTTCCACAGCACGATTACGCAAATCAGATATGGATCTAATTAATGGCATGGCTCCTCCTATCATAATTATTACAATATATTATCATAATAATGATATTTGTAAAGCAAAAGATCCATCTCGTGTTAATTCACAAAAGGTCTAAGCTTAATTTAACAGCGTAGTTGACTTTCTGCATTTTTTTTTCACTGATCCGGCCAAACCTTTTTTCCAGTCTTTCTTTGGATACAGTAAGAATCTGACCTGTTTTAACAATAGAGGATCGCTTTAATCCTCCTTCCGGCGGATCGAGTTTTACGTTCATAGGATATAATTTAACTGAACTTGAAATAGCTGCTACAATTATGGTGGGAGCTTTTTCATTACCAATATCATTTTGGATAACAAGGGCGGGTCTTTTGCCTGCCTGTTCGCTTCCTCTGGCAGGATTCCAGTTTACAAGCCACACTTCACCACGTACAGGAAAGTCCTTCACGAAAGAATCTCATTTTGAGCGTTAAGAGCGGTGTTGATAAATTCCTGGTCTTCACTTGCCATGTCAACATATCCTCTGGCCATCAATTCTTCGGTTCTTTTTTTGAACCACAAACTGAAAGCCTCTTGTGCCAGATGGCTCTTTGCCATATTACAGGATGCTGCCGCCTTTTCCACGGCTTTAAATATATCTGCATCTATGGTTATACTCATTTTTTTCTTGGTTTTCATACACCCTTCCATTTATCTTACTTTTTATAAGATAATATATCGTACAAATAGTCGTGTCAAGTTTTAAGTCAAAAACAGATATTCAGAAAAATGGGGTCAGGCTTGGCTTATTGGCTTATTGGATTTTAAGGGTTAAGATTTAGGTTTTAAGATTTAAGCGGGGTCATAATTGTCAATATTTTATATGCGGGTCTGGCCCTGTTATTACCCCGCTATTAAACAACAGGCATAAAGAGGGATATTGACAAAATCATCATCCCGGGTAAAATTTCTCGGCGAGGTGCGATATATTCTTTTGGGATGGTATTTGTCGGCGTAGCTCCTTAAACTTTTGATATTTCTATTTAACCCGCTTTTGACTTCCAGAGGATAAATAGCATTATGGTGCTGCAGGATAAAATCTACCTCTGCATCGCTTTTTGAAGTCCAATAATGAAGATCTCTGACACCGCCGGCAACAAGTTCGGAAGCCACATAATTTTCTATAAATGCACCATTATATTCTGAAAAAAGCCTGCTGGATTTAACAATGATGTCAGAAGTGATATTGAGCATAGCGCCCAATAATCCTGAATCAAGCAGATACACTTTAAATTTTGTATAATCAGCATAACCGGACAGCGGCAATTTTGGCGTGCTGATATTATAAACGGTATTGATCAAACCGGCCTTTTTGAGCCAGACGATCGTTTGCTCAAATGTTGATGCTCTGGCATTTTTACGCGCCTGGCTATACTTGAATTTCTTGTTTTCCTTTGCCAGCTGACGGGGTATGGAATGCCAGAATTCAGATGTTTTGATTGCTTGTAACCTGTCCGAATACTTTGAAAAATCTCTGGAGTAAGCCTCTAATATTTCATTTTGAATTTTCCGCACCAAAACAATGTCACGGCTTTTTTTGTATTCTTTAAGGACTTCGGGCATGCCACCGAGATAGAGATATATTTTAAGATGTGACAATAAATTTTCATGTATTATGTCAAGCAAAGGGTCATTGTCTTTTTTTGATTGTAATTTATCCGCCAGAAGTTCTTCATCAAAAGCGATTAAATATTCATTAAAAGACATGGGATAGAGCATCATAAAGTTCACTTTGCCAACAGGAAAGCTGCTGTCTTTTGCTACGCTGACCCCTAATAATGAGCCGGCTGCAATGATATGATACTCAGGCGCCTGTTCATGGAAATACTTTAAGCTTGTCAGAACTTGTGGAACAGTCTGAATTTCATCAAAAAAGATCAAGGTGTCCCGGCTGGATATTTTTTTCCCTGAATACAAG
>JAOZRF010000310.1 GCA_029940245.1 Desulfobacula sp. | reverse complement strand
CCTTGATCCAGAAGATCATATCCTGTTTTTCTTCCGAGTTCATGCCGGCACAGGGTTCATCCAGCAGGAGCAGGTCCGGTTCCAGGGCAAGGGCCCTTCCAAGTTCAATCAGCTTCTGGGTCCCATAGGGCAAAGCGCCAACAAACTTGTCCCGCACATTCTCAAGCTCCAGAAATTCGATAATCCCTTCCACCCGTTCACGATGCAGAATTTCTTCCTTTCCGGCAAACGACCCCTTCCCCCACAGGAACATTCCTTTGAAAAGCCCTGTTGTCATGTGGATATGTCGGCCCAGCATAATATTTTCCATGGTGTTCATATTGGAAAACAGCTCAATATTCTGGAATGTTCTGGCAATTCCCATCCTGGCAATAGTATCCGGTTTTTTATTTTTAATGGGATTGCCTTTAAACTGAATCTTTCCCTGATCTGGTTTATACAACCCGGATATACAATTGAAAAGGGTGGTCTTTCCCGCACCATTAGGACCGATAACAGAAAAGATCTCACCCTTGTTCATGGTAAAGCTGATATCCTGGAGAGCCTTTATCCCGCCAAAGGAAATAGACAGGTGATCCACCAGGAAAAAAAAGGATTCCATTCTACTTAATATCCATCCAGTCTGTCAGCTGCTTTGCTTTCCCACCGGCAAGACACTGCACCAGAAAGGTCTGGGATGTCCCCTGCCGTGAATATATATCATTCTTGTTATAAGGCTTAAAATTGACTTCAGGGCCGATTCCTTTAAATCCTTTTATCTTTTCCATTTCAGTAATAAAATTTTCCCTGGTCAGATCGCGTCCTGTCCTCATAAATCCCTCTATCATGGGTTCTACAAACAAGATCCCTGCG
Source organism: Desulfobacula sp. (assembly GCA_029940245.1). GTDB lineage: Bacteria > Desulfobacterota > Desulfobacteria > Desulfobacterales > Desulfobacteraceae > Desulfobacula. The sequence goes on along the minus strand of JAOZRF010000310.1, from coordinate 3,342 downwards.
TAATAGAAAATCCCCCATCTTTCTTCTTTGGGCGCATATTTATCAAAAATCTCTTCTTTATATTTATTAAGCAAAGGATAACCGGAACCGGGGAGCTCACCAAAAGTTGCGGTGATCACGCCTTCCCAAATGCCTTTTGTGATATGCATCATCAAAGGAAAGTCAGAGGTGGTGCTGGTACTCATAAATTGCGGGGCAAACTTCATGGCTTTGGCTGTTCCGACAATTCTTGCAGAATGGCCAACTGTAGTCCACATGAGAACCATGTCTGCCTTGGATTTTCTTAATTTCATTACATGGGGCTTAAGGTCGGAATCTTTGGCTTCCATGGATACCTGTGCAACCGCTTCCATGCCATGGGCCTTTAATTCGGAAAGAGCACCCCGCAGTCCATTTTTTCCGTATTCATCATTCAAATAGGCAATGGCAATCCGTTTTTTACCCATTTTCTCAATGGCATATTTTACCAATGCCTTTGCCTCACCCGCATAAAGCGGATACACGGCAAACAAATTTTTCTGGGGAGGAGTTACCCAGTGCAGGGAACCTGCAGACGGCCCTACCCAGGGAACATTTTTCTTGGCCAGATAATCTCGAACAGCTAAGCCTGGAGAGGTTCCCACACCAGCGGCCCAGGCAAAAATCCCCGTGCCTTCCTGGAGTTCTTTTACTCCTGCCTTTGTTTTAGCAGGATTATATCCATCATCAAACATATGATAGACAATTTTTCTGCCATGAATACCACCATTATCATTGATCCATTTAAAATAATCGCCGGTTCCCCTTGCCACAGCGCCCCAGGCTGCTGCAGGGCCTGTCTGGGGACCCCACTGCCCGATATGGATCTCCGTATCCGTCACACCTTCTTCAGCAAAAAGATTTGGGGAAAAACTCAGTAAAAAAGCCAGACAAATAAATAAAACAAGCATTAATCTTTTTTTCATCACGTCCTCCTTTTTAAACAATTATGGATTCTATCCTTTGTTCCCTTATTCCCTGATTAAAATCTGCATTATACCTTTTTTACATAATGTCTGGCAAAAAGCCCACTGGGCTTGACACACAACACAATTACAATAATGGCAAAGGCAACCACGGTTTTAAACTCAATGGAAACATATCCGCCAAACAAATTTTCAATAATCCCCAGCATGTAGGCAGCAACGATGACACCGGGCAAAGAGGTCATACCCCCCATGACGGCTGCTGCAAATCCCTTGAGCATGGGATCCCACATCATAAATGGATGCATTATGGTGGGAGAAATCAGCAAGCCTGCCACAGCTCCCACAAGAGAAGAAATCCCCCAGGTCATCATCATAATCCTATTGGTTCTGATCCCGACAATCTGCGCTGCTACACTGTTCTGCTGGGTGGCTTTCATGGCAAGCCCCAGTTTTGAATATCTAAAAAATAAAAAAAGCGTGGTCATTAACAATAAGGCAGCCACCAATGTCAGGACTTCAAGTTTACTGATAAAGATATCCCCGATGATAAAGCTGTCATAGGGCCCTATGGGAAATGGCATGGTTTTTTGCTCTCCGCCGAATTTCCATGACACAAATCCTATAAGAACCATCTCAATACCAATGGTTATAATGATCATCCCCAGGATATTGGGTTCCTTTGCCCGTCTTAAGATGGCAAATTCTAAAAAAAATCCCAAAAGGACGGCAAATATAAATGTCAGAAAGAAAGCAAGATATACAGACAGATTAAAAGAGGTTAAGAGCATCATGGCAAAATATGATGAAATCAGGGCCATTTCACCCTGGGCAAAATTGGGTACTTCAGATGTCTTATAAACGATGACCATGGCAAGTCCCATTAAAGCATAGGAGCTTCCCACTGCAATACCGTTGACAACCATCTGGATCAAATCAATCATTCATGTCTCCATATTAAAACGGCCAGGTTCGCCAGTATTTTTTCGTTCGAATCCATATACCATAGAGCCCAAGGGGTTCAAACAGCATGATCCCAATCAGAATTGAACCAAAAACAATATATTGGATATTGGATACACCCGTAATGGAAAACCAGTTTTTGGATAGCTGATCCAGCCAGTCCCCGATATAAGGGATATCCAGAATATTCCGCAATTTCAAATCCAGCCAGCAAAGAAGCGTAGCACCGGCAATGGCACCCATCATGGAGCCAAGACCGCCTACCACCACCATGGCCAGAAACATGATGGACATCATCAAAGTAAAGATCTCAGGTTCAATAAACTTTAAAACAAAGGCATACAAACCACCTGCAATGCCTGCATAAAATGCACTCACAGCAAAGGCCAGGGTCTTGTAATAAAGGATATTCACCCCCATGGTCTGGGCTGCAATATCCGCATCCCGGATGGCAATAAATGCCCGTCCCACTCTGGTCTTGACCAGGTTCCGCATAAAAAGCAGCAGCAGGATTGTCAGGGTAACCAACAGATAATAAAACCCTTTATCCGTATCCAGAACCCAGGGGCCAATGGTGATGTCCGGTGCATGGATACCTTCCCTGCCGCCAAAAAGTTCAATCCGTCCGATAATCTGGGTAATGGTTAATCCAAATCCCAGTGTGGCAATGGCAAGATATGGCCCCTCAAGCCGAAGCGCGGGCAGGCCCAGCAAGAATCCGAAACATCCTGCAATAAAAGCCGCACATGGCAGGGCCAGAAGAAATGGAAATCCAGCCTTTACCATGAGAGTAACCGTCCCATAGGCACCAATGGCAAAAAAACCTGCATGACCAAGGGAAATCTGCCCTGTATATCCCACCAGAAGATTTAAGCCGGCTGCAACAATGATATTAATGGCAATATAATTGGCCACATAGACATAATAATTGTCCACAACCAGGGGAAGAATATATAGAGATCCAATCAGGACAGCAAACCAGAAAACAACAACCGGTGAGGTCAAAAGCTGTACATCTTCATAATAATCTCTTTTCATATCCATGAAAAACAATCCTTTTATATTCAGCTATCTGATGGAACAACGTATATTACTACTTATTTTCTAGTGCACGAGTTGTCAAGAAAAAAAGCTGGTTTGTATAATAAACAGTGCTTAATCATTCTGTATTGATTACAAAAAATCAAAATTAATATTGCGGTTTTAATCATTTTTTGATTTTCCTTTCGGTTGGCACTTGAATATTTCCATAAAACATAGTATTTTCACAGCAAGCCAATGTAGCTCAGGTGGCAGAGCAGCTCACTCGTAATGAGCAGGTCTACGGTTCGAATCCGTACATTGGCTCCACCAAATAATGCCCGTCAAATACCCAAGACCCGGCAAGATATAATGATATAAGGACCCAAAATTAAAAGCGAGGATATTGATGAGC
>JAOZRF010000010.1 GCA_029940245.1 Desulfobacula sp. | reverse complement strand
ACATGAATTTTTCTTTTGATTCAGACCTTTTTCAATGGCACAGGTCAGTTTCAGGGCTGTATCTGCCACAAGATCCAGGTGGGCCTGGATGGCGGTTTCCCCCGGCAGGGCCGAACGGATAATGGACCAGCATTCTGCTTTATCCGGAATATTCAAATTCCGGTATTTTTCAACCAGGTTCTCATAGGTTTCTTTTGTGTCGGCATCCATGAGGATACCCCGGTCATGGACCGGCTGTCTGATCTGGTGATCCTTCTGGTAGAGCAAAAGTTCCCCAAGGTTTGAATTTGAACTAAGATCAATAATTTTTGGAATCAGCCATGCCGGGATCAGGGGGGGGTGGCCGGGGGTTTGTTCAAATTCCGGAATAATGATATTTTCCGGGCCCTTTTGAAAAGCTGAGATCATGGCCTGGATAGTGGCAGGCCGGATAGCCGGGATATCCACAGGCAGCAGGAAAAAACCTTTACTTTTCCGGGAGACGTGTACCACTCCTTTTTGGATGGAGCCTAACATGCCTGTTTTAAAATCCGGGTTAAACACCGGCCGGGCCCCGGCCTTTTCTATAATCGGTTCTAAAAGACTGTGGTTATGGCCTGTGACCACAACAATATCACTGATTCCGCATTCTTGAAAAAGGCGGATGACCACTTCAACCATAGGCTTGTCCATAAGCCTGAGCAATGGCTTGTACTGGTGCATGCGTGAGGAAAAACCAGCCGCAGGGATCAAGGCGGACAGCTCAACAGCCCGGGACAGATTCATTTGTTCCTGGCCCTTACCTGAATGATCTGGGCGATGATACTGACGGCTATTTCAGCCGGGGTTTCAGAATCAATCTCAAGCCCGATGGGAGAATAAACCAGGTCAAGGGTTTCTTTTGAAACTCCTTTTTCTGTCAGGTTGGCATAAATCTGCTCCCTTTTCCTTTTGCTGCCGATCATGCCAATGTAGGCGGCATTGGTTTTAAGGGCTTGTTCAAGCACTGTCTGGTCATGGAGATGGCCCCGGGTAAGAATTACAATATAGGCATTTTTATCAATAGAGAGGCTGTCAAAAGCCCTGTCAAATTCTTTGGCCACAAGGATCTGATGTGCATTTTCAAATCGTTCCCGATTGGCAAATTCTTCCCTGTCATCAATCACGATCGTGTAAAAATCAGTTAAATATGCCATTTTTGCCAGTTGAAATCCGACATGGCCGGCACCAAAAATATAAATGGTTTCACAGGGGGTACCAGGCTCTATGATAAACTCTTCCAGGCCATGGTTGTGTATCACCGGTACTGTGCCGGAAAATTGGTTGTCAGATATGGCATCAAACAATGCCTTGGGTAAGATCCGGCAGCCTTTGACGGTTCCATCGGGCAGGACCAGACATTTATCCGTGGTAAAGGATGAACCTGAAAATCCCTGGATCTTTGAAATCAATACGGCTTTTTTCCCGGCCTTTTCCTGGGCCGCCATGGTGGTAAATACCTGGATAAGATCAGGTACGGGGTTTGTCCCAAAGGTCTCAATCCATACTGTTAAGTCACCACCGCAGACCATGTCCAGTCCATCTTTGAGGTCCTTATTCAAGGTAAATTCCAGGATTTTGCTCTGGGGTGTTGACATCATTTCAAGACAGGTATCCATGACCCGGGCTTCCACCAGGCCACCGCCGATGGTACCATGGATGGATCCATCGGCCAGAACCATCATTTTACTGCCGGAGGTTCTGGGAGTGGATCCCTTGTGGCTGATAATGGTGGCCAGGGCAAAAGGGGCGCATTGACGCAAACAATCCAGTATTTGTTGGGTTAATGATTCCATTGATTTATTCTTTTAAAAATTATTTGCCAAAATATGCATTGGGCAGCCATAGGGCAATCTGTGGAAATATGATCACCAGGGCCAGTCCAATAACCATGACCAGCACAAAGGGAATAATGGAACGATAGATATCCGCCAGGGTTACCTCCGGAGGGGCCATGGCCTTCATCAGAAACAGGTTATACCCAAAAGGAGGGGTCATGTAGGCAATCTGGCAGGTAATGGTATACAGAACCCCATACCAGATCGGATTAAATCCCAGGCTGATGACCAGGGGGACGTAAAGAGGGGCAACAATGATGAGCATGGCCGTGTCATCCAGGAACATCCCCATCAGGATGTAGCTGACCTGCATCATGATCAATACGCCCCAGGGGCTTAGATGCCACTGATCCAGAAACAGGGTTTTTATGGCATGCACGGCGCCAAGGCCGTCAAAGACAGCCCCAAAGCACAGGGCAGCCAGGATAACCCACATGAACATGCAACTGACGCTCAGGGTATTGCGCAGTGTGACATGTATGACCTTCCAGGTTAACCTTCGCTTGACGGCCGCGGCCAGTGTTGTGGCGGCAGCCCCTGCGGCGGAACATTCAACCAGGCTTGTAATCCCTGCCAGGAAAAGCCCGGTCATGGAAACCATAATGAGGATGGGAACTATCCCGGCCCTGAGCAGGACAAACCGTTCCTTCCAGGTGATCTGTTGCCGCTCTTCCAGAGATAAAGCCGGTCCCAGCGATGGATTGATTTTGCATCGGATGACAATATAGGCAATAAACAAAGATGCAAGCAAAAGACCGGGGAAAACACCGGCCATCCATAACCGACCGACATTCTGGCGGGCGATCATTCCATAGAGGACAAGAACCACGCTGGGCGGCACCAGGATACCCAGCGAACTGCCGGCCTGAATGACACCGGTCACCATGACCTTGTCATAATCCCGCTTGAGCATTTCCGGCAAGGCAATGCTGGCACCAATGGCCATGCCGGCCACACTCAACCCATTTATGGCTGATATAACCACCATAAGCCCGATGGTTCCCACGGCCAGGCCGCCATTGACCGGGCCTGTCCATACATGGAACATGCGGTAGAGGTCACTTGCTATGCCGGATTCGGAAAACATGTACCCCATGTAAATAAACAGGGGCAGGGTCAGGAGCGGATACCAGTTTAATAGTACAAAACTTGCGTTAAACGGCATCTCAACGCCGCCATTTCCCCAGAGAAGAAGAGAGAACAAGGCAGCCACGCCACCGATGGCCGCAAACACGCGTTGTCCTGTAAGAAGCATGAGAATCATGGAAGAGAAGATCATAAAAGCAATTAATTCATGACTCATTTTATTTTCCTCCCCAGGGCTGTCGCAAGATCTTTAAACCATTCTGCAATACATTGAAGTAACATCAGTATAATTCCGATTGTCATTATAAGCTTGATGGGAGTCAATGGTGGCCCCCAGGAGGTATAGTTGACCTGGTTGTATTCAATGGCATAATCAAGGCTGGAAATAGAGCCGATCAGGAGAACCACCATATAAAAAATAAGGATGGGACCGGTAATAAGGTCGGCAACAGCTCTTCTCTGTTTTGTCCACCGGCCATAGAGCAGGTCCATCCTGACATGTCCGTCAATAATCATGGAATAGCCGCCCCCGAGCAGATAATAAGCAGCCATAATGAACTGCGCTATTTCCACTGCCCAGATATGGGGCAGGTCAAAGATGGTTCTGGATAGGGATTCAAACAACAGGATACCGCCCAGGGCGAAGATCAGATACATTGAAAATATTCCCACCACAGTGTTCGTGGCTTCAACAGATCGCACAAAAATTTTAATTGGTTTAAACATGCAGTACCTTTAAATTCAATTCTTCTATATTTGAGAAAAATGAGCAATTACTTACTCTGAAATATATTTTCTGGTAAGGGTCCACTCAAAAATGTAAAGTTATTTTTGAGTGAACCCTAAGTAATTGCTCAATATAGGATTATTCATGAGCAGGCTTTCCTGTCAGTTTATGATTTAAAGACAGGGAAAGCCTGCACCATATTTAGTTAATGCTTACCTGCAACCTCATTAAGAACGGTATGGAGGTCCGGCAGCTTCCATGGTTTTGGCATACTTTTTGAGAATGGCCACTACCCTGGCATTTCTTGGACTCTTGGCTGCAACCTCATCCCATAATTTGTAAGCTGCCGCTTCAACAGCCTTCCAGTCTTTGTCAGGGATCGTGGTCAAAGCCATTTTACCTCCCCTTGTACGGTATTTGGCTTCTCCATACCAGTACCAGTGTTGACGGTAGTAGTGTGAGCTGTCCATGCTGAGTTTGAACAAGGCCTTCAGGTGCTCAGGCAGAGCTGCCCATTTATCACTGTTTGCAAAATATGAACCAGCCCAGGCACCGGCTATGGGGTTGGTCAGGTAATACTTGCAGACATCGGCCCAGCCGACAGTATACACCTCGGTAATGCCGGACCAGCATACACCATCCAGTTCGCCCGTCTGTATAGCCATCTGTACGTCCTCATAGGGCAGGGCCATGGGGATAACGCCGAATTGCTGCAGGAATTTACCCGCCGTGGGGAAGGTGTATACTCTCAGACCTTTAAGGTCTGCAAGACTTTTTATCGGTTTGGATGTGGAAAAATTACAGGGATCCCAGGCACCCGTGCTTAACCATTTTACACCTTTAATTTCAGAATATGCTTCTTCCCAGATTTCATTCAAGCCGCACCAGTTCCACAGTGCGGGAACATCCAGGGAATAACGGGTGGCAAAGGGGAAATACGCTGCAAATACAGACACGTCAACGGGTGCTGCCATGGAGTCGTCATCACTTTGAGCAGCATCAATCGTACCCTTGGCAACGGCCCTGAACAATTCCCCCTGGGGCACCAGTTGATCAGCATTATACAGTTCAATAATCATTTCCCCATTTGCTGCTTTATTAAATGCATCAATGGACGGTTTAATGACATGTTCGGCCAGGGCACTACCTGCATAGGTCTGCATCCGCCACTTGATGGCTGTTTTTTTCCCCGCAATTACAGAGGGGGTTGCAATCGCTGTTGCCGCAACTGCTGCAGCGGCTCCTGTTCCAACTTTTTTGATAAACTCTCGTCTTTTCATTCTTCATGGCTCCTTTCCTGATGTTTTATTAACATTCAGCCAAACCCAACAATCGTGTTTGGTTAATGTTCCAACTATCCTGAACTACATATGCAAAGGCATCTGTCACAACTGCTCTTTTCACCTATTCAGCAAATCCGAAAGTACTGGCAATACGTCCTTCCGGCGATGGATGTGATCGCGGGAAGGGGGTGTATTTTTACGCAAGCACTTTTCTGAGTAAGGCTTTTACAACCTGTACCTTGAATGCATTTTTGGAAAGCGGCTTAATAGTTCCCACTGCAAGATCTCCTGCTGCTAAAGCCGTTTCATCGTTCATTGGTTTGCCTTCCAGATATGTTTCAACTGCCCTTACTTTTATTGGAACGGGGGCTACTGCACCCAGAACTATGTTAGCGTCTTTAATTGTCTGGCCGTCCAGATTAAAGGAATACGCAAGGCTTACAATGGGAAAGTCAATTGCATTCCGTATTCTGAATTTCTGATATCCCTGCCTGTTATCCTTTTGGGGTGCAGGTATTTCAATTTCCTTTACAAGTTCATCATGATCAAGAACTGTGCATTTCATTATGTCTGCAGCAAAAAAGTCATCCGCGGCCAGGGCCCTTTTGGTGGTTTTGATTTTTGCACCAAGGACCATTAAAGCCGGTGCCATGTCCGAGGCATTCACGGCAATACACCCACAGTTCACACACCTGGCAGCTTCGGCCCGGATGTCATCAATTCCTTTTATATCAAGGGTTCTATTGCATTTATGGTGACTGTCACAATGTACTTCAAGGGATTCACCCATGGGCATATAGGTTTCATGAGTGATCCTGGCAATGGAAGAGGCTGTTTTCCGGCCGGCGGCAACGGCATGGATGATGGATGCCGGGCCGCTTACGATATCACCACCGGCATACACGCCTTTCATATTGGTTGCGCGGGTGTTTTCATTGATCACAATCCAGCCGCGATTGGTTTTTATTTTATCTTCGGTAAAGGAGAGATCCGCTGATTGACCAATGGCCAGGATAATCTGGTCGGCTTCAATGGTTTGTTTTACTAAAGCATCAAAGCTTGGATTAAACCGGCCGTTTTCATCAAATACGGATGTGCAGCTGATAATCTCCATCCCTTTGAGTTGACCATTTTTTTCAATTATTTTATCCGGACCAAAAGAAGGCAGGATGGTAACGCCTTCATGGAGGGCCTCTGCTATTTCTTCTTTAAATGCAGGCATGGTGTCCCTGGATTCCAGACAGACCATGGTAACCTGCTGCGCTCCCAGACGACTGGCAGTGACGGCGACATCAACGGCTACATTGCCACCGCCGATGACCAGCACTCGTTTGCCGATGGCAGGTTTTTCACCCAGTCCCATTGCGGCCAGAAAATCAATACCCGGGGTAAGAAGTTCTGCTTTTTCCATGGGAAGATTTTTCTCCCCCCAGGCCCCTGATGCCAGAAAAATATTTGTGAATTTTTTGCGTAGATCTGTCAGGGTGAATCCCTCCTGCCCCACGGTGACATTGAGCTTGAATTCTATGCCCATGGCTTCAAACGCGTTGATCTGACGTTTAACAACATCCTTGGCAAGACGGCCGGCTGGAATGCCGTAGGTGAGCATCCCGCCTGCTTCCGGCATTTTGTCATACACGGTGACTTGATATCCGGCTTTTCGAAGATAATATGCCGCAGATATGCCTGCAGGTCCGGCACCAACAATGGCCACGCTCTTTTTAAGCTGTTTTTTAGGCGGCGCCAGGAATTCTGCAGCATTGTCAAGGATATAATCGCCAATAACCCGTTCAACATTCCGAATGGACACAGGTTCATCAAATTCATGACGATTGCATTCGGACTCGCATAAATGCGGGCATACCCGTCCGGTAATGGCCGGGATGGGGTTATTTGCAAGGATGATCAAGGCGGCACTGTGCAGGTCTTTTTTGCGAACATAGTCCATGTAGGCCGGGATTTCAATGTTTGCCGGGCAGGTTTCCGAGCAGGCGGGTTGTGCAACCCTCACGCTGCCGAAGATCGAATGATACCGGTTTTCCCCAAGAAGGGCACCACATTTGCTGCCACCTTTTCTCAGGCAATGAAACAGATCGTCCGGTGCTCGATAATACCAGCATCTCGGCTCCTGGCAGATGTTGCCGCCAAGGGTGCCCATGTTTCTAAGCTGGGGTGATGCCACGGATAGAGCTGCTTGTGCCAATAGTCCATACTGGTTCCTGATTGTCTCATTTTTACAGATTTCAGTCAGGGTGGTCAGGGGGCCGATGCTAAGCCCGTTTTTTGTTACCTTCACATAGTTAAGGCCGGAAATTGTCTTGAGATCGACCACGGTTTCAGGAGACTGGGCATGAATTTTGTCCTTGAGTACACCAAGCAGGTCTGTACCGCCTGCAATGGCAACGGCTTTTCCATTGTTTTTAGACAAAATGGCAGTGGCTTCCTTAAGAGACGAAGCTGATATGTGTTTGAAGTTTCTGAGAGTCATCTTTTTCTCCTTAAACCTTTCCCAGGGCCCGGAGTATTTTCTCGGGCTTGATCGGAATATCATTGATTCTGATACCAATGGCATTGTAGATTGCGTTCATGATGGCCCGCGGTGTGCAGGTGAGAGTACCTTCGCCAATTCCGCATGCCCCGTATTCCCCCGCGCCTTTCCATATTTCAAGAAGGATGGGATCAATCTCAGGCATGTCTGCCATGGTGGGGATCTTGTAGTCAATAAAATTAAAATTAAGGGGTACGCCGGTTAACTCATCATAGATAATTTCTTCGGTCAGGGCCTCACCCATGCCCATGACCTGACCACCCACCTGCTGGGCTTCGGCACCCGAGGCAAACATGACTGTACCGCAGTCATTGATGACCACCAGATTCAGCACATCAATTTTCCCCGTGTCCGTATCCACCTCCACCTCGGCAAAATTAGCAAAGTAGGGAACACCCGTTTTTTCTGCGTTTGCCAATCTGCTCCTGGTTACCACTATGGGCACAAGATCGCCTTGAAACAATAGCTCTTTTATAGTAAGGCCCTGGTCAGGGTTTTTCTTAACGAAAATACGTCCATCAACAATGTCCATATCCTTAGCTTTGGTTTTAAGAACGGGTTCAGCCCTTTCAAAAATTTCTCGCTTGATTTCTTCCACGGCAGTGGCAATGACTTCAGACTGCAGATAGGATACGGCACTGTCGGTCTGCACGCAGTCTTTCAGGCTGGTATCCGTGTTGACCACGTGATTCCAGTGAATCATTTCCGGCGTAATGCCCAGAAAACTCAAGGACTCGGAACACCCTAGAACGTTGCAGGTGTTTGAACCGGTTCCTGTTTCCACGGTGGGTGCATTGAGAATCACTGTGCCGTCCGGGTTCAGGGTTATAGAAATAGGAATATGTCCTCTGCGGACTTCCTGCCATTCCGCATGCCATGCCGGATGCAGAGAAAATCCGACCCCGCGTCTTTTGGTTTTATCGTAGATCAGACCCTGGCCGGGTTTATTGCGTTTCTCGCGCCAGCCAATTTTTTCAGCACCCTGGTTCAAAACTTCCACCAAACTCTTGTTCGGAAGGGTTTCCCACTCGTGCCCGAAATTTTTGATGCACAGATCAATGGGATCCATATCCAGTTTTTCAGCCAGCAGGTCCACCATATGGCCGAAAATAAGATTGAACTGGGAATTGCCAACCCCCCGCATCATACAGGCCGGCAATTTGTTGGTATAAACAGCATAGGATTCCAGTTTTACATTGGGGATATGGGCAAAAGAGACTTCAGAGATCTCCAGGGGAGCAAATTTTAAAGCAAAGATAGAGTGGTCTGCATACGCGCCCGTATTACCAATGGATTTGAAGTACATTGAGGTGATGGTGCCATCTTTTTTAGCACCCACCTTTCCATAATAGATGGCTGGTTGACGGGAGTCGTGAAAACTTTCACGACGGGTATGTTTGAATTTTACAGGACGGCCGGTTTTTTTCGAAAGCACTGCTGTGAAAAGGAAGAAGGGCTGTTCCCCTGTATCTCCCCGGCCAAATTGTCCTCCGACATAGGAACTGATCACGTTTACCTTATGCAGCGGCAGGCCCAGCATTTCACTGATGTGCATACGCGATTGGTCTGCTTCATAGGAATTGGAGTAGAGGGTTAGCTTTTCATCCGTCCAGTCAACCAGACAACACCAGTTGTCAAGGGATGCCTGTGTTGCGTTATGATGGATTGAGGTGCCATCAACAACCACCTCGGCTTTAGCGAAATCAGCATCAACATCACCTTTATCCAGAAACACATCCTCCCCTCCCATTTTTTCCGGGGGTAAGACATTGGTCTGGGTCATATCCGGATGAATCAGGGGAGCCCCCGGCTTCATGGCATCTATGGGATCAAGGACAAAGGGTAGCACCTCCCATTGAACATTGATCAGCCGGATGGCTTCGTCTGCTATTTCTTCGCTTTCTGCAGCCACAACAGCGCCGACTTCGTCTGTAACCCAGCAGGCATAGTCTCCAAGTACCCGGCGGTCATTGAAATCCGCCCACATCTTCTTGTCATAGGATACAGTATCCACGCCATCGGTCCAACCCGCATTGGTGGGACGAAAAGAGGTAAATTCCGGGTCCTTGTAAGTCATTACAGCGACTACGCCGGGAAGCTGCTCAGCCCGGCTCACATCGATATTTTTAATACGGGCATGGGCATGGGGACTGCGTAAAACCTTGGCATAAAGCATATCCGGAAATCGGGTCTTGATGGTTATGTCATCTGCATATTCGACTTTTCCCCGGGCCTTTTCCCAGGCATCAATTCTGGGTCGGTAACCTCCGACAAATTTGCGATTCGAGTTTGGCCGCGGTGTATAAGGCTGCTTCATGATGCTTCTCCTTTTTTCGCAATTTTTTCTGAAGCGTGGGTAACTGCCTGGGCAATACCGGCGTAGCATCCGCAACGACAGATATGCCCTGAAAGGGCTTCCTTGACTTCAGCCATGGTCGGCACGGGATTTTCATCAAGTAGTGCTCTGGTACTCATCACAAAGCCGGGAGTGCAGATTCCACACTGCAGGGCTGTTCCATAACCGGGTTCACATTGTTCTGCAAAGGCTTCCACTATGGGATCATCCTTTGCAAGTCCTTCAATGGTGAGTATCTCATGTCCGTTTGTCTCAACCGCGAGTATCATGCACGACAATACGGATTTGCCATCCATGATCACGGTACAGGCACCGCAACCCCCTTCGTCACATGAAACCTTAAGCCCGGTATAGCCCAACTTCTCTCTTAATAAATAGGATAAGGTCATGGTTGGTGTAATGTCACGCTCAAGTTCAAAATTATGCCAGGTCCCATTGATCTTAATCTTTATATCGGGTGAGGGCGTGGCCACGTTTTTCTTAGTACCTTTAGATGACTTAGGCATTGCTTGTTTCCTTCCGTTAATCTAAAAAAAATCTAACTAAAAAAATAATTATATTTAGTAGTCCAATTTTTTTTTGTCAAGACAAAGTATAAAAAACCGACATTCAACAGACCTTTATCTGTTTAATGTCCAGTCATAATTCAGATAATCGATTTTAATATCTGGTCCAGAGGAATCGAGTTTTTTTTTAAATGTTTTAAACATGTAGCGCTTAATAAACAAAAGAGGATTGTTGGAAAAATCCTCTTCAAACCATTTGAAAATTTTGCTGATAAAAAGGGTGTCTGCTTTGATAAACGTATTTTTTTTATCATTGATAAATTTTTCTGCCTGGTCATTTAACTGAGTTTCCAGGGTTTCGCCTTTATAAGGCTCATCCCGGAGCGCAGGACAGCTCTTAGAAGCACAATTTATGGCAAAATGAACCCGGGGATCTTTGAATATCGGCCGAAGGATATTATGCTCAATATGATCAAGGGTTACTATTCTTCCCTGTAGCAAAATAAATTTTTTATTCCAGGGATTGGAAAAAAAGCTGCCAATCTCTTTAATGGAATTGATTCCCGGATATTTTGTCAATACAAGTTTTATGGTGAAGGCATTATATGCATTGATATAAAAAGCAAATCGGCTTTTTTTTGAAAGCATTTTTACATTGGTGTGACTCAATATGGACAGGTACTCATCCAGCAATTTTTCATCTTTTTTAAACCCGTCATAGTTAACCTTTTTATTTTTGACATGCTTTTTTAAAAGCGATGCATAAATACGATTGTCAATATCTGTCCCTGCCGGAGACTGGCCTGTAAAAAATAAAAATAGAATACATAGACCAGTGATATATTTATATTTTTTTTTCATGACTACCCTTTTTCCCTTTTGCTGTTAGTGAACCCCGTGTCAGATCACTCCCACACCGGCAAAAAGATCGAGTCCCCCGTGGGAAACAGGTTTTAGTTCAAGCCTCAACTCAAGATAAGATTTGTGCTCTCTTGATGGAAGGACGATGCCTGCGCGCCACCCTTTAAAATCGGCTGTCAGTTTTTTGCCTGTTTCCTGGTAAAATGACCTGGTATTTTTTTCTTTGCCAAGCCTTTTCCCATAGGGCGGGTTTAACATGATAACTCCTTTCTTCCCAGGGGATATCCTGGAAGGATGGATGGAAAAAAAATCCTTTTTACCGATTTCTATGATGCGGTTAAAGTATGGACTTGATATGTTCTGTTCCAAAGCGGCCAGGGCCATATCATCGATATCAGAAGCAAAGATCTGTTTTCCTGCAAATCCGATAATTTTTTTTTGATCCTGTTTTTTCATATAAGCATAGGTTTTTTGACTGAAACCAGGCCAGCATTCAAAGGCAAAGGATCTGAAAAATCCCGGGGACAGGTTGGTTTTCATCATGGCGCCTTCAAGGGAAAAAGTGCCTGACCCGCATAAGGGATCAATTAATATGTCTTCTTTTGAAAAACCGGCCCAGAAAAGCATGGCAAAAGCCAGGTTCTCTCTTAACGGCGCTTTTCCTACATTTTTTTTGATGCCCCTTTTAAATAAAAGATCTCCTGTGCTGTCAAGGGAGATTGTAAAATTATTGTTATCAGCCCTGATGTAAATGGTCTGGCTGGATTTATTTTCAATAGATGGGATAGAAGAACCGTGGGAATTTAATTGATTTTGAATACTTTTTTCGCACCTTTGTGCAATGGCATCAGAATGGTAGAGTCTTGATTTTTTTGCTGTAACATTAAACTTGAGACTGGAATTTTGCCTCAGATAGAGGTCCCAGTCAATGAGGTCTAATTTTTTTTCAAGTTTTTCAAAAGAATCAGCCTTGAAACGGCTGATGCGCATCAAAATTCTTAAAGGGCTTCTTAAATTGAGATTCAAAGCCATGCAGTCACTCAGTTTAGCTTTAAATTCAATCCCCCCGGGAGTGATTTTCAGATTATCTTCGGGCAATCCCAAGGCAAGCATTTCCTTTTGACAGACTGTTTTTAATCCAGGAGAACAAACGGCAAAAAATTGATGCTCCCTTCCGGTAATTCTTCTTTTTATTCTTTTTTCAAATGAAGATGTTTTCATTGTTATGATCTTTCATTGGCCTAAAGGGTCAGTTTCTTTGTAGTTTCCAAAGGAAATGCGTTCATCTGTTTTACTTCTTTATAGTCAGGCAGACCATATATCTTCCCCCAAGTCAAGGTCATATTAATAATTCAAGCCTGACCCCACTCAAATCTGCCAACTCCGAAAGTTGAATTAATAAATTTTTGTAACGGTATTGTTGCAATTGTTACAACAATATCTCTTGATAAATTCTTTAAAACCTGATTATACTATAAATATACAATATGAATTTAAGTTTTAAATGGATATTGCTTTCAGCAGTTTTTAAATAGCTCTTAAGAGTAAAAACAGGAGGTGGTTGTGGATTTTAGCTACCGAATACGTCTTTTTATCGTACTATTTGCCATTGGTGTGCTGGCCGGGGGCGGATTTTTATTTAAAGAATTATTGCTCCCTGATTCTTATGGTCTTTACGGTCCTTACCGGGGTGATGCAATTGCTGAAGCAGCCCTTGTTCCAATTCGGCACGGAACCAATATGTCTTGTTTCAAGTGTCATCCCCATGAGGCAAAGATTCATAAAAATGGCCGCCATCAGACCATATCCTGTGAATTTTGTCATGGAACCTATGCTGATCATATAACAGATGGCAAAAAAATAGGAACATTGCCCGTTAAAAAGGAAAAGGAAATTACCACCCTTTGTCTGAGATGTCACAATAATGAGATCAAGGCAAGACATGAAGAGGTGATCAAGACCATTGCCATGCCAAACCATCTCAAGGATCAGAATGTTAAAGTTACCCATAATTGCAATCAATGCCACCAGGTTCATGCACCTTTAAAATATATTATCCGGGCAAAACAGATAACAGGATTGATGGAGGCTGAATTATGAAGATTTTAGATCCCTCCCCAAAAATAAACCGCCGCTCATTTGTCAAAAAAGTATTAAACGGAACCATTGCAGGGTCCTTGTATCTGGTCTGGCCAATGGGGGGCAGCAGCCTTGAAACCCCTGAAGAGATTCCGGGAATCAAAGGTAAAGCGTATGATATTCATAGTCAGGAATTTGTTTTTATCGTGGATATTACCCGGTGTATCGGATGCGGATCATGCTGTGTGGCTGACAAGCGGGAGTATAATGTCCCTGATGGAAATTATCGAACCTGGGTTGAACGGTATGTCAAAGGGTTCAGTGATGAGATTTATGTGGACAGTCCCCATGGAGGTCTGGACGGATATCAGCATCCCAGGACTGATATTGACGAAAAAATAAGGGATACTTTTTTTGTACCCAAACTTTGTAATATGTGCAGGGAAGCGCCCTGTGTACAGGTGTGTCCCGTGGGGGCCACTTTTATATCGCCTGACGGGTTTGTTCTTGTGGATGAAAAACGATGTGTGGGATGTGCCTATTGTATCCAGGCATGTCCCTATTCAGCCAGGTTCTTAAATCCAGTTACCAAGGTCGCAGAAAAATGCACCTGGTGTTACCACAGGGTCAGAAAAGGGCTGTTACCCGCCTGTGTGGAGGTTTGTCCCACAGGTGCCAGGAAATTCGGTTCCATGAAGGATGAGACTTCTGAAGTCTATAAAATTCTGAAGGGCCCTGGTGTTCTCACCGTGCTTAAAAAGGAAATGGGCACATTTCCCGCACTTTATTATGAAGGCGCCAGAAGGGAGGTGATCTGATGGATCCAACCCACAGTACAACAGCCATGCTTGTTTCCAACTATGTTTTCCCCAATGATCTTCATGTCCATTGGAGTATGATGATAGTGCTGTATCCGTATATTACGGGTCTTGTGGATGGAGCATTTATCATCGCAGCCCTTTATTATCTTTTTGATGTCAAAAGCCTCAAACCCGTGGCGCGGTTTTCGCTTTTATTTGCCCTGGCTTTTTTATGCATTGCCACCCTGCCCCTTTTACTCCATCTGGGACGTCCTGAACGAAATTTCAACATGCTTTTAACCCCCAGCCCCAGCTCAGCCATGGCTGGATTTGGATATATTTATGCCGTGTCCATGGGGGTTCTTGTTTTTATCGTCCTGTTTGTATACAGGGCAGACCTGGTGGAATTAAGAGCCTCGTCAAAAGGTTTGCTTAAGCTTTTGTACCGGGCCATGACCTTTGACAGTATTGACCTTTCAGAAGATGCCCGCAGGCTTGATCAGAAAATTATCCGGTTCCTGGTGGGTATTGGTATTCCCATTGCAGTTGTGCTTCACGGGTATGTGGGATTTATCTTTGGAGGTGTCAAGGCCAACCCTACATGGTCAACGCCGCTTATGCCCGTAATTTTTTTGTTTTCTGCATGTGTATCCGGAATATCAGCCATTATCCTGGCCTATATCCTCATTCGCAAACTAAAGGGGCGATCCATTGATCATGAGAGTATCAAAACATGCGTTAAAACGCTTATGCTCTTTTTTATCATGGCCTTTACCTTTGAGATGCTGGAGGTGTTTTCCCATTCCTATTTAAAATCGGGTTATCACCACATGGTTGAAGGGCTTTTAAACGGACCTCTGGCCAGTTCCTTCTGGTTATGGCAGGTTAAAATATGTTCTGTGATCCCCTTATTTGTTCTGGGTGTTATGGGTATTTTTAAGATAAAAACCTATCTTTATAATTTTATGGCAGCCGCTGTTTCTGCGATCCTGTTGCTGCAGGTATTGCTCATGCGATGGAATGTTGTGATCGGCGGTCAACTCATGAGCAAGAGTGCAAGAGGTTACACGGAATTTCATCCTGAATGGTTTGACAAGGAGGGGATACTTGCAGTGATTATTGTCATGGCCATCCCGTTTATCATCCTTTTTGTATTGAGCAGGATCTTTCCATTCTGGACAGCAGACAATGAAACAAATGTAAAATAAACCATAACAAAAATTTAAAAAAGATACATGGAGGGAGGTGATGCAGGCAAATGGTGAGGCCGTGCAAATATGCCGAGGCATTTTTGTATTCTAACTAAAATTTTTGGAGGGATTTAATATGACTGTTTTAAGGTCATTACTAATTTTTATGATTGTATCT
>JAOZRF010000309.1 GCA_029940245.1 Desulfobacula sp. | reverse complement strand
ACAAGGGCTGTATTATTTACGGCCACAGGTTCTTTCTTCGGCCCTTTTTTAGGGGTATCTCTCTCCCTTATGGTCCTTCATTATCTTACAACGGGGGTGGCCTCCACATTTCTCTCCCTTGTCCCGATTTTCATCATCCCGTTTTCAATTTTCCTTCACAAAGAACACGTTTCCATAAGGGCAGTTGCCGGAGCTGTGACTGCAGTTTTTGGCATTTATCTTCTGATGGTGTAAATCAATGCCTGGATTGTAATCCAAAGGCTTATCCTGTATGATGTTCCCAAATAAATATTGGAACCGGATAATAATCATACAGGCATTAACCATGTTTCTTCCCACAACACAAAAAGAAATGAAAAAGCTCAACTGGAGCCAACTTGATGTAATTCTTGTGACAGGAGATGCATATATTGATTCTCCTTTTATAGGCATTGCCATCATCGGAAAAGTTCTTGTGGATAAAGGATTTCGTGTGGGAATCATTGCCCAGCCGGACATGGATACTAAAACAGATATTTCAAGACTGGGGGAACCAGCACTTTTCTGGGGAATTTCCGGGGGATGCGTGGATTCCATGGTGACAAATTACACGGCCTTGAAAAAGAGAAGAAAAAAAGACGATTATACTCCCGGCGGGTTTAATAACCGACGTCCTGACAGGGCAGTGATTGCCTATTCCAATCTTGTCAGACAATATTTTAAAAATACTTGTCCCATAGTCCTGGGCGGAATTGAAGCAAGCCTGAGACGAATCGCGCATTATGATTTCTGGTCAAATAAAATTCGAAGGTCTGTCCTTTTTGATGCAAAAGCAGACTATCTATTGTTCGGCATGGCCCACAACTCAATCATCAAATTCGCAGCTGCACTAAAAGACAATCAAAACCCAGACTCTTTGAATGGTGTTGCATTTATTTCAAAAGAAAAAAAAGGAATAGAACTACCCTCTTTTGAAACGGTTCAAAAAAATACGGATGACTATATTAAAAGCTTTCACACCTTTTATGAAAATAATGATCCCATAACCGCACAAAGGCTTTGTCAACAACATAATAACCGCTACCTCGTGTTAAACCCGCCAGAACCCTATAGCACCACAGAAAAACTTGATCATATCCATTCTCTCGGGTTTGAACGAGACCTTCACCCGTTTTATAAAAAATCTGGAACTGTCAAAGCACTGGATACGATACAATTTTCCATTCCCATCCATTATGGTTGTTATGGTGAATGTAATTTTTGTGCCATTTCTATTCACCAGGGCCGGACTGTTCGGTTCAGAAGCGAAGATTCCATTATCAATGAAGCAAAACTCATTTCCCGGCTTAAAAATTTTAAAGGATATATCACTGATCTTGGAGGTCCCACGGCAAATATGTATGGGTTTGAATGCAAAAAAAAACTGACAAAAGGGGCCTGCCGGGATAAGCGCTGTCTTTTTCCTGAACCCTGTAAAAGCCTTGTGCCGGATCATTCAAAACAAATAAGGCTGATCCGGAAAATAGAACAACTGCCCGGCATTAAAAAAGTCTTTATCAGCTCGGGCATCCGGTATGACCTGTTATTAAATGACAGAAAAAGCGGGGCTGCCTATCTGGAAAAAATCGTAAAAGATAATGTTTCCGGTCAAATGAAAATAGCACCGGAACATACCATGCCCCATGTTTTAAATTTAATGGGCAAACAGAATATTGACCTGCTCTTACAATTTAAGCACAAATTTGATACGTTGAATAAAAAAGCGGGTAAAAAACAATTTTTAACCTATTATTTAATCGCTGCCCACCCCGGGTGTAATATGAAAGACATGGAGGCTTTAAAAAAATTTACCACCCAAAAGCTTAAAATGACTCCTGAACAGGTTCAAATTTTTACCCCATCCCCTTCAACCTATTCAACTCTGATGTATTATACGGGTTTAGAGCCTTTTTCCATGACCCCCATATTTGTTGAAAAAAATCCTGTCAATAAAGAAAAACAAAAAAATGCGGTAACGAAAAAACCGCCACAACACGATTATAAGATTAGAAAATAATATTGACAAATATATTTGAATGGTTTAACCATTGGCATTATAAATTAATATAAAAATAACTCAACTTTCGGAGTTGGCAAATTTGAGTGGGGTCAGGCTTGCATTATTGCATTTTTAATATAGATTTATTGATAAAAACACAATAAAACAAGCCAGACCCCATCTGCAAGGATTTAAGGTCGAAAGTTGAGAGAATAATTTTAATATTCCTTTTTAAATTACAGGATAAAATATGACAAATAATAGAATCAACGCCCATCCGATTTTGGATATTCCCAAAAAAAAGGTGGTCACCTTTTATTGGAACAAATCAAAACTTCCGGCAATAAAAGATGAAATGATATCCACCGCACTTTTTGCAAACAATATCAAAATATTCGGTCATCACTATAAAGACGGGTCTGCCCAGGGAATTTTTTGTGCCAACGGCCAATGCGCAAAATGCACGGTCATCGCCAATGGCATCCCAGTTAAAGCGTGTATGACCGCCGTCAAAGAAAACATGATTGTGGAAAGTGTTGAGGGGTTGCCAAGGCTTCCTGACGTGAATGAAACCCCCGAGATCAGCGATATTGAACACATCGCCACGGATGTGCTGATTATTGGCGGCGGGCCTGCAGGATTGTCCGCATCCATTCAATTGGAAGAACATAAAATCAACACTCTTCTTGTGGACGATAAAAATGAACTTGGCGGAAAACTTGTTCTGCAGACCCATAAATTTTTCGGATCCCAACAAGACTCCCACGCGGGCATGCGCGGCAGGGACATCGGCCACATGCTGGCCCAAACAGTAGAAGCAGGCTCCCATATTAAGGTATGGAAAAACAGTACTGCACTTTACGTGTTTGATGATAAAAAAGTGGGCATCCTCAAGGACGGGGTCTATAAAATTGTCACCCCAAAGGTAATTTTAAATGCTGCCGGGGCCAGGGAAAAATTTTTAAGATTCAAAGGCAATTCATTGTCCGGGATATATGGTGCCGGCGCTTTCCAGACCCTTGTGAACCGGGATCTTGTCAAACCCGCGGAAAAACTCTTTATCATCGGAGGCGGTAATGTGGGTATTATTGCAGGCTACCATGCATTACAGGCCGGCATAAAAGTTGTGGGCCTTGCAGAAGCCCTTCCCCAATGCGGGGGATACAAAGTTCATGAAGACAAGCTCAAAAGACTTGGCGTTCCAATATACACATCCCATTCCATTGTATCGGCCAATGGCAAAGAATCGGTTTCTTCCGTCACAATTGCCGGAATCGACAAAAACTTTAAGGTTATTGCGGGTACGGCTCAAACCTTTGAGTGTGACACCATATTAATTGCAGTGGGTCTTGATTCTGTTTCAGAATTCACTGAAGAGGCTGAATCTGCCGGAATCAAGGTGTTTGCCGCAGGAGATGCATCACAAATTGCCGAAGCCTCTTCCGCCATGTTCAATGGTAAAATCGCGGGCTTAAAACTTGTTCAGCATTTCAAGTCTGACGCAAAACAAATCCCTGAATCCTGGTATGAAAAAGCCGCTATTTTAAAATCCCAGCCAGGGCCTGTTCAAAAGATTGAAGCCCTGGGCGATGAACACGGAATATTCCCTGTAATTCACTGCAAACAGGAAATCCCCTGCAACCCCTGTAGCACGGTCTGCCCGGAAGGTTCCATCCAGATGCAGGGAGATCCCATTAAAGGCCTGCCCAAATTTGAAGGCGAGTGCAAAGGATGCATGAAATGCCTTAGCATCTGCCCGGGACTTGCCATTACGCTTGTGGATTACAGGAAAGACAAGGACAACCCCATGGTTTTTCTTCCCTATGAAATTTCAAATATTAAAGTTAACAAAAATGATGAGATAGCCCTGGTGGATGTGGATGGTAATCCCCTTGGGACATTTTTGGCCCTTGGCGCAAGGGCAACAAAAGACAGCGACCGCACCCAGATTGTAAGGGTCAGGGTGCCAAAAAAAATTGCCAAAAAAGTGGTGGCGTTTACCATCCAGAAAAAAGAGGTTACTGAACCACAGACCCGAAAAATCCCCCATGATATAATTCAGGATGATGAGGTGGTCTGCCTTTGTGAAAGAGTGACAGCAGGTCAAATTAGAGAACTTGTCAAAAAAGGCATTACAGATATGAATCAGATCAAGGCCATTTCAAGGGCCGGCATGGGGCCCTGCGGGTATAAAACCTGTG
>JAOZRF010000308.1 GCA_029940245.1 Desulfobacula sp. | reverse complement strand
TTTATTAAAATAAGCAAATAAGCCAAGCCTGACCCCGTTATATTAAAGTCTTATGGAGTTATCCGTACAACAGCAGAACGCAGTAAATCATACCGGCTCCCCAGCACTTGTTGTTGCGGGAGCCGGTTCAGGTAAAACAAGAACCCTGACAGCCAAATTTTCACACCTTGTCAATCTGGGCCATGATCCCAAAAGGATTCTTGCCATCACATTTACAAACAAGGCTGCCGCTGAGATGAAATCCCGGCTCATTGATATGACCGGTCTTAATGCTCAACATTTTCAATGGGTGAGAACCTATCATTCAGCCTGTCTGATGATTTTAAAACAGCATTGTAAAAAATTAGGATACGAAACACCCATACAGGTATTTTCAGTCTACAGCCAGGGAAAACTCGGCAAAGAACTATGTGTCAAAAATAATATTGAAAAAAAATATGCCGGTAAAATTTTATCCCTTATATCAAGGGGGAAAAATTTCGGTAATCCGGGAAAATATTTTGATTTAAAGCCTGTCTTTTTCAACGTCAAAATACAAGATCTGTTTGCCCAGTATGAAGAACGGCTAAAGGAAATGAATAGTGTGGATTTTGACAATATCCTTTTAAAGACAAGGGATCTGTTAAGGGATTACAAAGAAATAAGGAATTTTTATCAAACATATTTTTCCTATATTCTTGTGGATGAATACCAGGATACCAATAACCTTCAGGACGATTTAACCAACCTGCTTTTAGGTGACCACGGGAACCTTTTCTGTGTAGGGGATGACTGGCAGTCTGTCTATGGATTCAGAGGCTCCAATGTGAATCATTTTTTAGACTTTACAAAAAAATATAAAGATTCAAAAATTTTCAGGCTTGAAGAAAATTACAGATCTGCAGATGAAATTGTTCAGGCAGCAAATGATTTAATTGATTACAACCCGGATAAAATGGATAAAAAATGTTTTTCGAAAAAAAAAGGCGGAGTGGTTGAAATTTATGATTTTATATCAGATTCACATGAAGCCGAATGGGTTGCCGGAAGAATTAAGGGATTAAATCGCCAGGGCCTGGGCATAGGATTTGATAAAATGGCAGTGGTCTACAGGACAAAATTTTGTTCCCTTCTCTTTGAAAAGATTTTCAGATCCTATAGAATACCCTATAGTTTAAAAGGCGCACAGGGATTTTTTGAAAGAATGGAAGTCCTGGATATTAATTCCTATCTGAGTGCTGCATTTTTTCCCAATGATGATGTCTCCTTTGAACGTATTGCCAATACACCCAAAAGGGGAATAGGGCCATCAATGATTAAAAAAATGGCTGCCATCCGAACCCAGGGGACAAGCCTTCAGGATGCGGCAAGAACCATGGTCAAAGATCGAGTGCTGACCCAAAAAATTCATGAATCCCTTTCTTCCGTCCTTGAAATTCTGGATGAAATAAAGGACCTGGCTCCGGCCTGGGCCATGGAAGTTGTCCTGGAAAAAACCGGTTATTTTGAATACCTGGAGAAAAAAACAAAAACCAGATCAGAGTTTATTTCAAAAAAAGAAAATATTGAGCAATTGATTTATACTGCCAGATCTAAAAATGATCTTTTAGAATATCTTGAAG
Organism: Desulfobacula sp.; assembly: GCA_029940245.1. Classification (GTDB taxonomy): domain Bacteria; phylum Desulfobacterota; class Desulfobacteria; order Desulfobacterales; family Desulfobacteraceae; genus Desulfobacula. The sequence continues at coordinate 2,621 of JAOZRF010000308.1, read as the reverse complement.
AAGCCGCCTTGATAAGAGAAGACAGGGAGGACGAGGAAGAAAGCGATTCCTCCAGTGTATCTCTTCTCACAATTCATTCCGCCAAAGGCCTGGAATATGATATCGTATTTATTGTGGGGTGCGAAGAACGTCTGTTTCCCCATTGGCGGTCTATTGATGCGGGAGATAATGCCCTTTTTGAAGAAAGGCGGCTTATGTATGTGGCCATGACAAGGGCGGCAAGATTTTTATACCTGACCCATGCAAATTACCGCAAAGGTGAATTCGCAACACCAAGCCGGTTTATTCGCCAAATCCAGGAGTGTTTATCTTAGCTGATGGAACCATTTTATTTTATTAAAGAACTGGTGTCGCAGCTTCTGGGCAAGTTGATCAATAACGGAAAAGGACTTATCCCATCTGACCGGAAAGGTATTTTCCTAACCCTGTTTTTTGCCATTTTTACCGCGGTTACAGGGGTTGGAATCGTGGTACCGCTGCTTCCTGTCTATGCCAATGATCTGGGTGCCACAGGCATCTATGTGGGAATGATATTTGGATCCTTTTCCATATCCAGAACCATTCTTTTGCCTGTTTTCGGCAGGATGTCCGATCAAAAGGGGCGAAAACCTTTTATTGTGACAGGTCTGTCCGTCTATACACTGATTTCCATTGCATTCATATTTTCAAAAAACATAGAAACATTGATTGTGTTACGATTTATCCAGGGGGCGGGATCTGCAATGGTTCTGCCCGTGGTCCAGGCCTATGTGGGGGAAATTACACCCAAAGGTTCAGAAGGGTACTCCATGGGATTGTTTAACCTGTCCATGTTTTTGAGCCTGAGTCTGGGACCCCTTATGGGAGGAGTGATAAAAGATATCTGGTCCCTTGAAGTAGCATTTATGGGTATGGGCATATTGTCCAGTATCGGTATGTTATTATGCATTTTTTTACTGCCGGCAACCAGTAAAGAAACCTTTAAAATCCAAAAAAAAGACATTGTTCCATGGTCAACCCTTATAACAGATAAAGGCATTATCTCCATTTTTATATTCCGGTATGCCTATACTGCCTGTATTGGTGTGATTTGGTGTTTTCTTCCCCTGTTTGCCGATACTGAATTTGGTCTTTCCAGCGCACTGATTGGCGTGCTTGTTACCCTGGGTGTCTTTGTCTCAGGCATCCTTCAACTGCCCATGGGCTATGTTGCCGACCGGATGAATAAAAATACAATGATTCTGCTGGGCGGCACACTGTCATCCATTGGGATACTGATGCCCCTCTGGTCATCAAATTTGCAAGACCTGATCATTGCCGTTTCAATATTCGGCATCGGCGGTGGTATTTCCATGCCGGCCATCATGGCCTATGCCGTTATGAAAGGACATACGAAAAAAGCCATGGGATCCGTCATGTCCATTATTACCGTTGGCCACAGCCTGGGGATGCTGACAGGCTCAATGGCAGCAGGGTTTACCATGGATTATTTAAGTCTGCGATTGTCTTTTCCCTGCGGAACCCTTATCATGGCCCTGGGAACCATTGTTTTCTGGATACTCTCGGACAAGAAATCTTTTATAAAAAATTAGGGATCTCCATAATTTTTACCCACTATTCTCAGTTTTGTGGAGCACTGCCAAATAATCTTGATCACGGTCGGCTATCTGCTGAGCAACTTTGTCAGGGACAATTTCGAAGAAATCATCAAAACTGACAATAGCCAACTCTCCACGGTTGAATTCCTGGCTGCGCTTCGCCTGGGCTAACTGATCCTGCTGGGCCTGGTTTATTTCAGGGGTTGTTTTCTTTCCCTTCATGAAATCAAGGGCTCAGTATTTCTTGCAGTGCTGTTTGTCTTTTGCTGATATCTTGACTTTTAACTGTCATAGCCGGTGCTCTTCCGGCTCCAACGAACACTGCCGGTTTCTTAACCCTGGTTATCCTGGTAAAAATAAGATTCCAGAACAGCATTTTGAAATGCTGTGTTAAAATAGGGACAAGTTGACGGTTCAGGGGTCAAACTTGCTTGTATTCGGGTTGATTCTCGTTCGAACTATCGTTTCAAATATCTTTTGTATCCTGAAGGGTTTGGGAAGCTGAACTCTCCTGACAGGGATAATAATACTTGAGCGAATCGATCCGCAAATTTTCAGTAAATATATTATAAAAATTATAGCGGAAGAATGGCTTATAATGATGGTTTCGGCTCATATAATTGAATCCACGGTGTCAGAATATTATTCTTTCCAACCACAAGATGTAGAGCCGGATTTTAATTAAAAATCAGAAGAATGCTCTTGGTATTCTGCAGTTTTTATAAGCATTAATGGTTGAAGACTATAGCCATTATTCTTGTGAAGCCAAGTCCCTTGCAAACAGTTCATTTATACTTTTAACATAATCTTTATTCTGACAGGGTTTTGACAAATGATCAATGTTGGCATCTTTTTGTTTCAGTTCTTTTATTGATTCTAAAAATTCAATATTGCCGGAAATAAACAGGATTGGAATGGTCTTATTTGTTTTTCTGACATGATCATACACATCCATCCCGTTAATACCCCCTGGGAGAACATAATCCAAGCTTATCAAATCATATTCGTTTCTTTTAAATAAATCCATTGCAACCTGCCCATCAT
>JAOZRF010000307.1 GCA_029940245.1 Desulfobacula sp. | reverse complement strand
ATCATTATTTAAAATTTTTTTTAAATAATGCCCTGTATAGCTTTTGGAAGATCCTGCAATTTTTTCAGGCGGCCCCTGGGCAATAATTTCTCCTCCGCTGCTTCCCCCTTCAGGTCCCAGATCAATAATCCAGTCTGCTGTTTTAATGACATCCAGGTTGTGTTCAATGATAATTATCGTATTGCCTGCATTTGCCAGGCGTGAAAGAACATTCAGCAAAAGCTTTACATCCTGGAAATGAAGTCCTGTGGTGGGCTCATCAAGAATATAGAGGGTATCTCCCGTATCCCTCTTGGCAAGTTCCCGGGCAAGCTTGATTCTCTGGGCTTCTCCCCCGGAAAGAGTTGTGGCTGCCTGTCCAAGTTTGATATAGGAAAGCCCCACATCTATCAAGGTATCCAGGATATGCACAATTCTGGGATGGCTTGAGAACAGATCCCTTGCCTGAACCATGGAAAGATCCAGAATATCTGAAATGGAATGATCCTTATACATGATTTCAAGGGTTGCCCGGTTAAAACGTTTACCATGACAGACCTCACAAGGGACAAATACGTCTGCTAAAAAATGCATTTCAACCTTAATATACCCGTCACCCTTACAGGCCTCACATCTGCCGCCCTTGACATTAAAAGAATATCTTCCTTTTTTATACCCTCTTGCCTTGGATTCCGGCAGCAGGGCAAAAAAATCCCGGATATGGTCAAACACTTTGGTGTAGGTGGCAGGATTGCTTCTGGGGGTCCGACCAATGGGTTTTTGATCAATATTAATAATTTTATTTAAATGGGAAAGCCCCTTGATTTTCTTATGCCTGCCCACCTTCATTTGTGAGGCGTGAAGATTCACAGCCAGAGCCGGATATAAAATCTGATTGATCAGGGTTGATTTTCCAGCCCCTGACACACCTGTTACAGCCACCAGCAAACCCAGGGGTATTTTAGCCGTTATATTTTTCAGGTTATTTTCCGATGCTTTGACAATGGTTATCCATTTGTTCCCGCAGATTTCAGGAGTTCTTCTTTTTTTCGGTATTTCTATTCTCTCTTTACCTGTTAGAAATTTACCCGTGATGGATACGGGATTCTTTTTAATCTGGTCAGGAGTCCCCTGGGCCACGATCTCTCCGCCAAGGTGGCCTGCTCCGGGACCGATATCCACGATCCAGTCTGATTTTTCCATGGTTTCCTGATCATGTTCCACAATAATCAGGGTATTGCCGATATCCCGCAAATGATGAAGGGTCTGTAATAATTTGATATTATCTTTCTGATGCAGGCCAATGGAGGGCTCATCAAGAATATACAGAACCCCGGTAAGCTCCGATCCCACCTGGGATGCAAGCCTGATTCTCTGGGACTCGCCCCCGGAAAGAGTTGGGCCACTCCTGTCTAAGGATAAATAATCCAGACCCACATTTACAAGAAAACCGAGCCGGTCTGATATTTCCTTTAGCAGTTCTTCAGCTATCAGTTTCTTATTTCCGGTCAGGTTCATTCCATTGATAAAATCATAGGCCTGCCGGATCGTCATGGCCGTCACATCGACAATTGATTTCCCATGGATATAGACATGGAGGACCTCATTTTTCAACCGCCTGCCCTCACAGGCAGGACAAATGCTGGCTGTCATAAATGTGGAATAGTATTTTTTCTGCCCTTCAGACTGGGTATCCCGGTACCGCCTCATCAGGGTATGGATCAATCCTTCATGGGTTCTTATGAATTCTCCCTGAATCTTGGCTGAATTCCAGTTTACGGTCATTTCCTTATGGCTGGAGCCATACAGGAGAAGATCTTTATCTTTTTGGGGCAATTTTTTCCAGGGCGTATCAAAATTGATGCCCCATTGTTTTTCCATGGCATTAAGCTGACTCATTCCCCAGGAATTGTCATTCTGATACCGTGGTTTTTTTATAAAATAATTTTTCCACGGGACAACAGCACCCTGCCGGATGCTTAACCCGTCATCCGGCACAACTTTATTGGCATCCATGGACAGAAGCGTTCCAATACCATTGCAGTCCGGGCACATGCCCAGAGGTGAATTAAAGGAAAAAATCTGGGGAGTGAGTTTTGGGTATGCAATTCCGCAGCAGGACCGCTCTTCACTCATTTTAAGATCTTCTCTGCCCAGTATATGGACAATCATCTGTCCCCTTCCAAGATTGAGAGCAGCTTCCACAGAGTCGGTGAGCCGGGTTTCAAATTTTTTGTCATGTTTAACGATTAAGCGGTCTATCACGACTTCTATATGATGCTTCTTGTTTCTGGCAAGGGTTTGAATATTTTCCAGATCCTGAACAACCCCATCAACCCTGACCCGGGCATACCCCTTTTTTTTCAGCTCCTCAAGTATTTCCTTATGTTCTCCCTTTCTGTTTTCCACGATGGGGGAAAGGATCAGAATTTTTGAGGCTTCCGGCAAAGACAAAATCTGAGACACCATGCTCTGGGCATGGCCCCTTCCCACCTTTTCCCCGCATTTATAACAATACTGGGTTCCAAGCCGGGCAAACAGCACCCGCAGATAATCATAAATTTCCGTTATGGTTCCCACCGTGGATCTGGGATTTTTGCTGGCTGCTTTCTGTTCAATGGCAATGGTGGGGGAAAGCCCTCTTATGGTATCATACTTTGGCTTTTCCATCTGGCCGATGAACTGCCTGGCATAGGAGGAAAGGGATTCAACATATCTTCTTTGACCTTCTGCAAAAATCGTATCAAAGGCAAGGCTTGATTTGCCGGAACCGGATACTCCGGTAAAGACAACCAGCTTTTTTTTGGGAATCTCTATATCAATATCTTTAAGGTTGTGTTCACGGGCTCCTTTTACAATTATCCTGTCAAGCTCCTTGGAATTTGAACCTGGAATTGTATTATTTTTTTCTTTTGTCCGAACTGCTGCTGAATCTAACGAACCGCCGTTTCTCATACAGTATCTGTTACTCCTGAAATGCTTTTTTTATTCGTTCAAATGTCCCGAAAACAATAAGCATGACCGGATAAAAGTAAAGATTATTTTACCAACCTCGGATATGTTTATAGTCGGCCAATAATTGGGTAAATTCTTCTTTAGTTATTACAGCGCCGCTATCTTCAAGCTTTTTGTGGAAAGCGTTTGGAAACATTTCATCTTTGATGGGTTGAATACAGGTTTCCTGTTTTGAAAGGTCAATGTTCAAAATCTGACTATAAAAACCATGCATGGTAATTCTCTTCATAAAACTTTATTTATTTGCAACTGACTGGAAGGCTTCTGAAAGAATATGAAAACCAGCCTCCATTTGTGCATCAGTGGTGACAAGGGGCATCATAAACCGGAGCACGTTGCCATAGGTTCCGCAGGACAAAAGGATTAATCCATTTTCAAAACAATAATCTGATATCGCTTTTGTTTGTTCCGGGGCTGGTTCCTTTGTTTTTTTATCTTTGACCAGTTCAAGCGCCACAAGGGCTCCGATACCTCTGACATCACCGATCAGATCAAAATTATTTTGCAATGCTTTAAGACCGGACATTAATTTTTCGCCCAGATCTTTTCCTCTCTGGAGCAAATTCTCCTGTTTGATGACCTCAAAAACAGCAAGGGCTGCCTCACAGGCCAGAGGATTTGCACCAAATGTTCCGCCAATACCACCGGGATGAACCGAATCCATGATTTCTTTTTTGCCGATAACGGCACTCAACGGCATACCTGCGGCAAGGCTTTTGGCTGAGGTTGTGATATCGGCTTCCACATTCCAGTGCTCCATGGCAAAGAGTTTGCCAGTTCTTCCCATTCCGGTCTGAATTTCATCAGCAATAAAAAGGATACCATGTTTTTCACAAATGGTTTTGAGTTTTGGAAAATACTCGGGGGGCGGGACAATGTATCCCCCTTCTCCGAGTATTGGTTCGGCAATTAAGGCCGCGGTTGTTTCAGGCGCAGTATGGGAAATTAAAAAATCCTCCAAATGGTCTGCGCATTTTACATCACAGGATGGATATGCTTTGCCAAAAGGGCATCGGTAACAATAGGCAAAGGGAATTCTATAAACTTCCGGGGCAAACGGTCCGAATCCCAATTTATAGGGTTTTGCCTTGGATGTCAGGCTCATGCCCATGAGGGTTCTGCCGTGGAAACCGCCCTCAAAGGCAATGATCCCGGTTTTTTTGGTATAGGCCCGGGCAATTTTTACGGCATTTTCAACCGCTTCTACACCGGAATTGATAAACATGACCTTT
>JAOZRF010000306.1 GCA_029940245.1 Desulfobacula sp. | reverse complement strand
GGGGCTACTGAGCGGTTCTTGAAGAGTTTGGCTTTAACATAAATTTTAATCATGATAGGTTAAATCTGGATGAAGCTAAAAAGGGGCTTTTAATTTTCGATAGTATTCCTCTCCGCTATATTAAGCCGGACTTTGTAAATGCAGTAACAATTTTTAAACAAACCAACATGTATGCATATGATGCTTACTTTATTGATTGTGCTGTCAGACAGAAGTCACCATTATTGACCTTGGATCGAAAGCTTAAAATTGCGGCTCAAAGTTTAAACGTTACAACACTGGAGGTTTAAAATGCAAGTATATACATACTCAGAAGCACGACAAAAACTTGCCATTGTCCTTGAACAAGCTGAAAATAGTGGGAAAGTTCTGATTCGAAGAAAAGATGGACGGACTTTTGCATTAATTCCTGAAAAAATAGCTTCTTCTCCTTTAGACATACCATCAATTAATGTGAATATTACTTCTCAGGAAATTGTAGATATAATTCGTGAAGGGAGAGAACGGTAGAACAGATCAATCAACTCAGACCCAAAACGCGGCGCTGTTTTCTCAGTGCGTAAGTCTGCTGTTAATGAAAGTTTATAATAATATTCTTCACCAGTATCGTGCGTTTTGGTCTGGTTATTTCAGTCGTTAAATGATTAAACGAATCAGCAGGAATGGGAAAACAAAAAATGTGTCACGTGACACAATTCAAAAAATTCGAATTCATATACAAACAAAAATTTGTGTTTGTATATGAATTATCTCAAGCGAATAATCTGGGAGAACATTTTGTATAATAATAGTTGATCAGTCAACTATTTATAAGATTCTGAAACCGGCGTAAAACCTATAAGTGCCACTTCTCACTATTTAATAGGCGTGTTTTTTTAAGTAAAAAACAATTTTTTGCTTGACAATGCAATTAGGCTACCGCTATGTAGTAGCTATGAAATAGATATAATAGCAAGGGTTATTTCTAATAAAAGGCTTGTTTTATTTTTTTAAAGGAGAGGGGTGTATGTCTTCAAATGAATTTTTAAAGCACGAAGGGCCATGGTCAGATGCCAATGATCCTTTGATGTGCTCTGATACAGGAGGTTGGCGAACTAAACGACCGATCGTTGATAAAGAGAAATGTATTTTTTGCGGTTTTTGTGCAATTTATTGTCCCATCCAGATTATGGAGATGGTTGAAAATTCATATTTTTCTCCTGACCTTAGATTCTGTAAAGGGTGCGGGATCTGCGCCAAAGAATGTCCCAAAAATGCAATTTCCATGGTAGCAGAGGGGGATTTTTAAAAATGAAACCAAAAGCAGATGTCAAAACTAAAGCCGGTTCACAGATTAAGGTTATCACCGGAAATGCTGCAGCAGCCATCGGAGCAAAACTTGCCCGTCCGGATGTGGTGGCAGCCTATCCGATTACGCCCCAGACAGAAATAATTGAGCAGATTTCCAAATTCCATGCAGATGGAGAAATGGATTGCGAGCTCATTACCGTTGAGGGTGAAAACTCTGCCATGAACGCTGTTATGGCAGCTTCCCTTGCCGGCGGCAGGGTGTTTACTGCCTCTTCCTCCTGGGGCCTTGTTTTCATGTATGATGCGATTCTTGCAACAGCCGGTGCCAGGGCACCAGTGGTCATGGTTAACGTCAATCGTGAGACGCCGGGAATTATAGCAGTATCGTCGGGGCAGCAGGACATGATTTCCACAAGGGATGCCGGCTGGATTTTCCTTATTGCCGAGGATTGTCAGGAAGTTCTTGATCTGGTGCTCCAGGCTTACCGCCTTGCAGAAGATTATGATATCCAGGTACCGGTCATGGTTCATTATGATGGGTTCTATCTTTCTTATCTGTCAGAAGGCGTAAACGTGCCCTTACAGGAAGATGTTGACAGATTTTTATCTGTTTTAAATGATCAGCCGCAAAGAACCAGACTTTTACCCGGAGGGAAACTGGGCTGTGGTACCCATGGAATTCTTGGAGGATATCTTGAGCTTCGGTACAAACATGTGTCTGCCCTGGAGAGATCCAAAGCCAAGTTTGAAGAGATCGATAAAGAATTTCATCAGATTTTTGGACGTAGCTATGGCGGTCAGATTGAAGAATATCGAATGGATGACGCAGATGTGGTCCTGGTGGGTTCCGGATCCATGTGCGGCACCATTAAAGCTGTTATTGATGAAAAAAGAGAAGCAGGTGTCAAAGCCGGTCTTTTAAAAATAAGAATGTACAGGCCCTTTCCCAGTGAGGCAATGGTAGCAGCTCTTGCAGGAAAAAAAGCCATTGGTGTTGTGGACCGCAGCCTTTGTTTCGGGTTTAAGGGCGGCCCCATTTATACTGAGTTAAAATCTCTGGAAATACAGCTTGGCGGTTCAAAAATGATAAGTTTTATTGACGGTATTGCAAATACAGATATCACAAAAGCCAATGTAGAGCAGATGATTGATACAACTTGTGACCTTGCTGCGGGCAAAGACGTCCGTGAAGTTACATGGGTTTCATATCCTGAAGCCCGGGAACCTGATTCCGAAAAAACAGGAGGGCTTTAACATGACAGAGAAAAAAAAAGGCAAACTGACAAAAGTACTGGATTACCTCAAACATGATGATCCTTTTTCAAAAGGTGTGTCATTTTGTCCTGGTTGCAGTTTAGAGCTGTTATTGCGGTTCATTCCCCAGGTATTGGGAAATGATATTGTAATTACAGGTACCCCATCCTGTTCAGCCCCTGTACTCCTTGGGCAGAACAATCAGTCCTGGCATACACTTTCATATTTTGGAACCCTTATGACCGGCGCTGCGGCAAATGCCACAGGTCTTGTCAGATATTATAAAAAAGCAGGTATCAAGAATACAGTCGTATGTTTTAACGGGGATGGAACAGCAGCCGATATAGGGTTTGGTAATCTGTCAGGTGCTGCAGAAAGAAATGAACCTTTTATTTATATTTGTTATGATAATGAAGGATATATGAATACGGGTATCCAGAAGAGTGGGACCACCCCATTTGGAGCAAGCACCACTACAACTCCTTTTGGATCTGCTTCCAAAGGAAAGAACTTAAGAAGAATGAATCTGGGCCTGAAAATGGCAATGAGCAAGATTCCCTATGCGGCCACGGCAACCTTGAGTGACCTGGATGATCTTGCCAAAAAGCTGTTAAAGGCCAAAGAAGCCAAAAAAAGAGGGTTTGCTTTCCTTCATGTTTTTGCCCCCTGTCCTACTGGGTGGGGTTATGCAACTGAAAATACCATTGAGGTCTGCAGGAGGGCCGTAAAAACAAATTATTTCCCGTTATGGGAAGCCGTGAATGGTAAAATCAGAATGACCAAAACAGTTAAAAAACCCCAGCCTGTATCAACCTATACTGAGTTAATAAAAAAATTTGCTCATTTGAATGAAGCAGATCTTAAGATCCTTCAGGATGATATTGACTACGAATACTGCATGCTGGGTGGGTTGAGCGTACTGGAAAGCGAATGTCAACTTCCAGTATCTTCAGAAGATTAAAGGAGGCGCTAAATGAGTGAAGTAAGATTCCATGGCAGAGGGGGGCAGGGTGTTGTGACAACATCCAAAATTCTTGCTAATGCGTTTGCCAGAACCGGTCAATTCGGTGCCAGTTTTCCCATGTTTGGGTTTGAAAGACGGGGAGCACCGGTTACTGCTTTTGGCAGATTTTCAGATAAAGCTGTCCGGGAAAAAACACAGATTTATAATCCGGATATTATAGTGGTACTTGATCCTAGTCAGAGAAATTCGGATGCAGTATTTCAGGGACTATTGCCCGGCGGCATGATGCTGTTGAATGATTCAGATAATAAGATAAATGTCTCCCATGAAAATCTTAAACGGCTGGGGATTATTGATGCCAATAAAATTGCCGTGGAAGAAATCGGCCTTTCCATACCCAATACCGTGATTGTGGGAGCCTTTGCAAAAATGTCAGGGTTGCTGGATATTGAACCGTGTTGTGATGCATTGCAGGATTATTTTTCAGGGAAAAAACTTTTGGCCAATATTGTATGTGCAAAAAGAGGGTTTGAAGAAGTGGCATTGTTTGATTTATAACCAGATGTGAGATATGAAAATAAGAACCAATGGTTTGTTTCTTGACGATCAAAATTTGTGTCTCACAAGTTTTATAAAATTATTAGTAAAGGAGCTGTTATGCCAAGATGGGGAATGGTAATTGATGTAAAAAGGTGTATCGCTTGTTGGGGCTGCACCA
>JAOZRF010000305.1 GCA_029940245.1 Desulfobacula sp. | reverse complement strand
TGAAGTAAAATTGTTGGTCAGAGACCAGGTGATAAGATTTTGCTCCTCAATCCTGTCCAGGTCATCAAAGAAAGGAAGATCATTTTGAGTGATCTTCGGGATGAATGCATATTCAAGTTTTGGGATGATTTCGTGTTGAATTTTATCTGCAAAATCGTTATCAGGATTAAATAATTTAATGATTTTTGTGGACAACCGGGCACCCATATCAACCATTTCTCTAGTCCTGAAATTGTCGGAATTGCCATTAATATCAGTGAATTCATTGGTATTCCAGATGGTCTGTCTTACACCGAAAAAAGGTTCAAAATTAAAAAATTTACCCAGTTTTAAGGGCAGATAAATTTTTGGATATATATCAGCCCGTTGTCCGTTCACAAGGGTTGGACTGGTATCTTTTCTGTAAAAAGACGTATATTCGCTATCCAGGGAATAAAAGAATTTTGAAGAATTGATTTGTTGTTTAAAGGCATCAAACTGGAGGCTTGGAAGTGTCTGCAAAGTTGTATCATCAATATCCTGTCGTCGGGCATTGATATTGTCATACCACACGGCATCAAAATTGAAGGAATAACCGGACCATGATTTATTGATATTTAACTGGTTTTTTCGGATATTATCATTGTATTCATCAAGGCTTCTGCCGAATTCTTTTTCAAAATATGCCCTGGTCTCGTCATATCCTGTAAATCCATCCTTAAACTCTTGAAGATAATCTTCATCACTTGCCACATCTATATCCAGCCTGGCTGTAAATCCATGGGCAAGGTCCTGGTCGTGTTTCATCCTGAACCAGAACCGGTCTGAATTGGTCCTTTGGGGGGTTGTGGAAAAACGATAATTTTTTGTTTGATCCGTTCCATCATCAATTTTGTCATCTTCAAGAAAATCAAAAAACATGGACCCCTTTGTTTTGTTATCCAGGACATATCTGAATTCCGTCCCTATTTTTGTCCCGCGGTCTGACATATAGTCTGTATAAATGGTTGCATCCGTATTCCTTGAAAGTGCGAGAAAAAGAGGCTGTTCATATTCAATCCCCTTTCTGTCCGATGAAGTGATCCCGGGGATTAAAAGACCTGTCTGCCGCCTGGTCTGGACGGGAAACACAAGAAAGGGGCTGTAGAGGGTGGGAACATGTTTAGCCCAGAGAATCGTATCGCGGGCAGTTCCATATCCTTCAACAGTGACCTTTATGTCTCTGGCAGAAATTTTCCAGTCAGGAGATTCTCCGGAACATGATGTGATGGAGCCTTTATCCGCACTATAAGAAAATTCACTGAGTTTTTTTATATTTTCACCATGAATGTAAAAATTATTTTCCCGGATAAAAATAGTACCCTGGGTTATGGTGCCGGTCTGGGTTGCAAGGTTTATATTCATTGAATTGCAAAAGATGGTATCTTCCCCTGATATTAAAAAAACATTGCCCCTGGCAAAAGCGTCTTTTGTTTTGTTTGAAAATTCAACATATTCTGCTTCAAGTCTTGTTTTGCCTCCCGTGATTACGACATCATCTTCGGCAATATAAAGGTTCCTTTTATTGTCAAAGGTCACGGCCCGTGCAGATATATGCCAGGCAATTTCTTTGGGGTTTTCAGGTAAGACATCTGCATCTACATCCCCATGGATGGATATGAATGGGATAAAACAAGCAAAAAATACAAAAAATGGCAGAAGTTTTTGCCTTGGTAAACAGAACATATTCTTTCCATTAAAAAAATTGCACATCGTTTAAAATTACTGTATAAAGCCATTTTATAGTTTAAAAGTCAAGTTAAGAATATATGGATTGGCGGTGTCAGCACTGCAGAGGTTAAATAGTGTTTGAATGACTATTTCAGTTATAGATACCATTGGCAACACCCCTATTGTTGAGATAATACGGATGAATCCTGTCAAAGGGGTTAAGATTTTTGCCAAGCTTGAATATATGAATCCAGGCGGTTCTGTTAAAGATCGGCCTGCCCTGTATATGATCAATGCAGCTGAAAGATCCGGTGAGCTGACCCGCGAAAAAATCGTTATCGAAGCAACCAGCGGAAACACAGGGATAGGGCTTGCCATGGTTTGTGCAGTTAAAGGATATAAACTGGCCCTGACCATGGCAGAAAATGCAAGTGAGGAACGCAAAAACATTTTGCGTGCAAGGGGAGCCCAGATTATTCTAACCCCCAGCCACCTGGGGTCTGATGGTGCCATTGAAGAAGCATACAGGCTTGCAAGAGAAAATCCGGATATGTATTTTTTGACTGACCAGTATAATAATGAAGCCAACTGGAAAGCACATTATGAAACCACGGGACCTGAAATCATTGAACAGACCCATGGAAAGATAACTTCTCTTGTGGCAGCCGTCGGGACCAGCGGAACCCTTATGGGGCTTTCCAGGAGATTGAAAGAGTATAATAAGGATATCAGGATTGTATGTGCCGAGCCCTATCTCGGACATAAGATCCAGGGGCTTAAAAATCTGAAGGAATCTTATACTCCTGAGATTATGGAAAAAGCCTGCCTGGATGAAAAAATTAATATTGATGATGAAACTGCTTTTGCTACTGCCCGAAACCTGGCCATAAAAGAAGGTCTTTTTGTCGGGATGAGCTCTGGTGCTGCCATGGCTGCAGCCATTGAAGAAGCCCGGAAAATTGAAAAAGGCTGTATCGTGGTCATCTTTCCGGACAGTGGAGAAAGATATCTGTCCACCACTCTTTTTTCTGTGGAAAATCATATTGCCCTGTCACTTTTTAATACACTTTCAAAATCCAAGATGCCGTTTAAACAGCTGGAAAAAGAAAAAATATCCATTTATACCTGCGGGCCAACTGTTTATGAAAGGCTTGATGTGGGCAAATTTAGAAGATATGCATTTACTGATTTACTCGTAAGATACATTGAGTATCATGATATTGCGGTTCATCATGTAGTTAATATCACTGATTATGATGACAAGACCATCCAGGGCTCGCACAAGGCCTGTGAAACACTTTCAAAATTTACACAAACCTTTCTGGATCTGTTTAAGCAGGATCTTTTAAAATTAAATATCCGCCCGGCAGATGCCTATCCAAAAGTATCAGAGCACTTTGATGAAATGATTGATCTGGCAAGACAGTTATATTCAAAAAAGCATGCTTATGAAAAATTGCATTCTCTGTATTTTGATATTTCAAGCCAGCCAGAGTATGGTGATTTTTCAAGTACGGATCTGGATAAGATAAAATCCGGAGCAACCGTGGATCTTGATGATTATGAAAAGAGTAATCCAAAGGATTTTACGCTTTTAAAACGCGTCCGCCTTTCAGAACTTAAAAGAGGCGTGGGGATTAAGAGCCAATGGGGCAATGTACGTCCTTCTCTTCATTTGCAATGTGCTGCCATTGCCCTGAAATTTTTAGGAGAAAAATTTGATATTCATACGGGCAGCCGGGAACTTATCTTTCCCCATCATGAAAATGAAGTTGCCATTGCAAGGGCTGCCAGAGGGGCAAGTCTTGCAAGATATTGGCTGCATTGTGATCCCGTCAGTTATGACGGTTCCCTGGGTGATTTGAGCATGGACGATTTAACCCTTGAAATCCTTGTGAAAAAGGGCTGGGAACTTAAAACCATCCGGTTCTGGCTGATTTCCAATCATTATCGTAAGACCTTGATTTTATCGGAAAAAGCCCTGAACCAGGCCCGATATACGTTGAACAAAATTAATCAGTGCATTTTTACACTGGGTATTGTTGGAAACGGATCTGGATTTGAAGAGATGGATCAATTTATATATGATATGAAATCTGCGTTTTTCCAATCCATGGAAGATGATTTAAAAATTTCAGGCGTTATTTCTTCAATGCTGGCAAATGTAAAAGCAATAAACAGGCTGATCAATCAGAATAAAATCAATGCAGAAGGTGCCCAAAAGCTTGTGAGCTGTTTTAAAGAAATAGATTCTGTGCTTAAGATTTTCAGTTTTAAAGAAAAAAAACAATATTCAAGGCAAATTCAAGATTTAATAAAGCAGCGGGACCGGGCAAGACTGCAAAACGATTTTCAAACCGCAGATAAGATTCGCGACCAATTGACCCATTCAGGCATCAGTGTTCATGATAAAAAGGTTGACCCATGACAATGAGATTTTTATTTTTTCCATTCACCCATATCAGTGAAAGCCAGCTGAGAATCGTTTTAACCTTTGTCCCGTCCTTTGAATATTTATCAATGACACGGAATTTTGATCTTCGC
>JAOZRF010000304.1 GCA_029940245.1 Desulfobacula sp. | reverse complement strand
TAAAAGAGTTCCCCAAAGAAACCATTCTCATTGGAAATTGTTGCGGCAATTTAAACAAAACCGATGAAGGCAATCTTGTGGTAGGCTGCCCCCCAACAGATGGTCAAATATGGGATAAAGTCCAGGAAAAACAAAAAAGCAAAGAATACCCAACTCAAGGTATCCTGGAATCTAAAACAGATTCAGGGTACTGAGAATTAAAAAAATTCTCCCTCGATCAGCCCTTTTTTATCCAAACAATCACCTTGACTTCAAGGACAAACTCATTAAGGAAAGGAGAAGTAAATGCAACTTTTTTGTGTTGCACCCTTTTGAGAAGCAGGTTAAAACGAGCTGATAATTTTTGTGAAAAAAGATTGTAGGGCCGGTATTAATTTTAATTAAAACAAAGCAAATACTGGCGGCGTATCTTTTGAGCAGGATTTTTCATCAGCCTTTGTGCCGGTAAAATACTGCTTTTGAAGGCGGTTGCGGGGTATTGCCCAGGATGAGGTCACAGGCTTTTTCCGCCACCATCATTGTGGGGGCATAGATATTGCCATTGGTCACATAGGGCATGACAGAGGCATCCACCACGCACAGATTTTCCATGCCATGAACCTTCATGGTGTCCGGGTCCACCACGGCCATGTCGTCTTTTCCCATTTTGCAGGTACAGGAGGGGTGGAGGGCTGTCTCAGCATCCTTTGCCACCCAGTCCAGTATATCTTCATCTGTCTGGATATGGCTGCCCGGAGAAGTTTCTCCGCCGTTGAATTCATTAAAAGCCGGCTGGTTCATTATTTTCCTGGCGCATCTTATGGCTTCCACCCATTCTTTTCGGTCCTGGTCCGTGGACAAGTAGTTAAACTGCAGGGCCGGGTGCTGACGTGGATTTGCAGATTTGATTTTAACAGATCCTTTGGAATTGGAATACATGGGTCCCACATGGACCTGGTATCCGTGGTCGTGGCTTGGCCGGCTTCCATCGTATCGGATGGCCAAAGGCAGAAAGTGAAACTGGATATTGGGGTATCCCACATCTTTATTGCCACGTATAAATCCGCCTGCCTCAAAATGATTGGTGGCAGCAGGCCCGGATCTGTGGAAGAGCCATTGATATCCGATAAAGGGTTTTTTCCACCATTTGAGGGCCGGGTTCATGGACACGGGTTTTTTGCATTTGTACTGGACATAGACTTCCAGGTGATCCTGCATGTTTTCTCCCACGCCGGGAAGGTCATGGACAACATTGATGCCAAGTGCTTTTAGCTCCTTTGCATTCCCAACGCCTGAGAGCTGAAGGATTTGGGGGGAGTTTATAGCGCCGCCACAGCAGATGACTTCTTCTGAATGGACGGTTTTTGGGCTGCCTTTTTTACCTTTAACAAATTCCACACCAATGGCCTTTTTATCGTCAAATATGATCCGGGTAGTAAGAGCCCGGCAGATGAGATCCAGGTTGGGTCGTTTTTTCAGGACGGGGTGAAGATAAGCCCTTGCCGCAGAAAGACGGCGACCCCGGTTGATATTTCGGTCAAAGGCGCCAAAGCCTTCCTGCCGGTATCCATTGACATCTCTGGTCAGAGGGTAACCCGCCTGTTTGGTCGAATCGAGAAATGCCTGGAATAGCGGGTTCTTACAGGGTCCTGTTTCAAGTATGAGGGGACCGTCCGTGCCATGGTAGTCATCTGGTCCTTTAAGACGATTTTCAGCTTTTTTAAAATAGGGCAGGTTATGAGCATAATCCCAGCTCTCCATACCTGCATCTCCGGCCCATTTTTCATAATCCATGGCATTGCCGCGGATGTAAATCATGCCATTGATACTGGAGGAACCACCAAGGACCTTGCCCCGGCCATGGAAGACTTTTCGGTTGTGCATGTGGGGTTCCGGTTCTGTTTCATAACACCAGTCATAATATTTATTACCCAAAGGATAGGTCAGACCGGCCGGCATGTGAATAAAAACATCCCAGATATAATCCGGTCGGCCGGCTTCCAGAACTAATACTTTGTTTGCCGGGGCCTGGCTGAGCCTGTTAGCCAGGACACACCCGGCAGACCCACCGCCAATAATTATATAATTATATTTTTTTTTCATTTTTTAAACTCCTTTTCAGTATTACCGGTTTCTGGCCACAAGGCTGATAAATCCGGCCACCAGGTCATCAATATTCATTTCACCGTCCCTGACAAGGGCCTGAAGGGCAACGCCCTGCAGGCCTGAAATAAAACAAACGGCAGAAGCCCTGTTGGTTTCCTTTTGGAAAAACCGGTTCAGGGCATCTTCAAAGGCATCCACAAATTTGTCATAGGCTGCCTGGATTTTTATAATTACAGGCCCCCTGATGCCGCTGAATTCAGCCGCCAGGGAAGCCAGTGCAATGATGGTGTCAGGATGGTCGTGAAACTGGTTCATGAAAATATCCATCATACCGTGGATCATTTTTTTATAATCTGTATGGTCGTGGTCCAGATACTCAATGTACTGGTCAAAACTATGGTCAAGCTCTTCCACGACGTCTTCTAAAATATCCGGTTTTGAACTATAGTAGTGAAACACGGCTCCTGTGGTCATGCCCATGTAACTGGCAATATCCTGAATCGTGGTTTTATGGTACCCCAGCCGGGCAAATAAATGGGTGGCCGTTTTAAGAATCAGCCTTTTTGTGGCAATCCGTTGGGCTTCTTTTTTATTGATGGGGACCGGCATACTCTATTCCCAGACGGTTCAGAGTTTTATCAAGGGGGACGCCTTTTTTGTTCCATCCCCGCAATTGATAATATTCCTGCCGCATATAGTCCATATCCTTTTTTGAAATCCTGTGGCCTTTTGAAGGACCGTCAGGAAGACCTTCCTCTACAAACCTGCGGGGAAGGATGTCTTTTTGGGCAGTAAGACCCTGGGCCAGGTTAAAACACCTGACAAGGTTCCAGATCCGCTCACCTGTTTCCATGAGGGTATTGGTATCTGCTTTTTGTCCCGTTGCCGTGCTGAGAAGCTCGGCATAGGTGTCGGCAGATATGCCGTAACTGCCAAAGTCACACTTGACAAGGGTGTCAGTGCCGGCGGAATAATTCTGCAGCGCCACCACCATTTGCGCTTTGCCCTCGGGGGAAAGAGGATCAAGGGGGTGTCCTTCCCATTCTCCTGACAATTCATAGGACACGGGGAATCCTCTCTGGTGACATCCGCCCCGGTCCGCTGTCATATATGCCAGACCCATGCCCGAGACACCCCTGGGGCCCCAGGCCGGGGATTCAAGCCCTTTGGTGTGCATGGCCAGTTCCTCTGCTGGTCTTCCGATTTTTTGGGCAGCCTTCTGCACGCCCTGGGACAAAAGTTTTCCCAATTCACCTTCTCTGTTTGCAATGGCATGAATCAGATGTTCAGCAGCAGAAACATTCCCAAATTTTAAGTCAATTCCCGCAGGAGAGGGAATCAGGCCTTTTTCACAGGCTTCCATGGCAAAGCCGATAAGATTGCCGCAGGACATGGAGTCCATTCCGTAAAGGTCGCAGAGTTTTACCAGGTGGGCCACGGCTCTTATGTCTGAAATATCCAGGTTTGACCCCATGAGGGCGGCAGATTCATACTCAATAATATCTGTAATAATGCCCTTGTATTTTCCCGTCCGGACCGCTCCGATCTTGGAACACCTTATGGGGCAACCCATACAGGCAGAGCTGCCAAGCCAGATATGCTTGGCCTGCCCTTTGTCTGAAAGCATTTGGGCCTTTGAAAAGGTTCCCGTATGATAATTTTTATGGGGCAAAAGACCCGTCTCATTGGCATAATCAACGGAAGAGGCCGTACCGGCCACCCTGAAAGCCTCCACATTCGGACTTTCTTCCAGTTCTTTGAACGCCTTGGCGCAGGCGCTAATAAATGCTTTGGGATCATGTACGCAGACGGGTTTGGAACCTTTGACGGCAATGGCCTTCAGGTTTTTGGAGCCCATAACTGCGCCGGCGCCGCCCCGGCCGGCCTGGCGGTTGTACTCACCGCAAATCAGGGCGAATCGAACCTGAGCTTCACCTGCCTGGCCGATAGTGACAATTTTGATTGTGTCATCCTGGAGTTCGGTTTTAATCATATGGTTGGCTTCTAAAGTATCCGTTCCCCATAAGTGCCGGGCATCCCGGATTTCCACTTGATCATCATTAATCCATATAAAGACTGGCTTTTTTGCCCGGCCTTTGATTATGATGCCGTCATATCCGGCATATTTGATTTCAGGAGAGAAACTGCCGT
>JAOZRF010000009.1:7540-15603 GCA_029940245.1 Desulfobacula sp. | reverse complement strand
TGGGCTCTGCCGCTTGTCAAGCCCGCCTTTTAACTGCATGACACAGCCGGGGCAGTCTGTTACCAGTATGTCGGCGCCTGAAGCCTCAACATTATCCAGCTTTTTTTTAAGGATTTCCGAGGATATTTCAGGGAAATCCACGGAATAAGAACCGCCGAATCCGCAGCAGACATCTTCATCCTTCGAGGGAACATAGGTATATCCGGCCTTTTGAATCAGGGCTCTTGGCTCATCTGTCACATGAAGTCCCCGGCACAGATGACAGGGAGCATGATAAGTCACTTTTGTATTGATATTCTGTAGGGTTTCAGGAAACCTGCATACCTTATCCATAAAAGATGAAAAGTCGATGATTTTATCTGTAAATAATTTAAGATCAGAGCCAGGTTCAAAATCAGAGGCAGGTTTTTCAGCCTCCCTGAAAATCCTTTCATAATTGTGGGTCAGATGGGAGGCACATGATGCGCACAGGGTCAAAATATAATCATAATGTTTTGCACTAAAAGCCTGGATGTTCTGAACGGCAAGCTCTCTGGCTGTTTTTTCTTCTGCCGCCATCATGGCCGGCAGGCCGCAGCAGGTCTGATCCATGGGAAAATCCACCTGTACATTGGCCTTTTTCAGAAGTTTTAAAAGGTCTTTTCCATGGTCTGGATAGATAAAATCCATGGCACATCCGGCAAAAAGAGCGATTTTAAAGGATGGATTCTCCAGTTTGAAATTAATGGTTTCCCAGATATCCCGCAGCGGGGTTTTGGCAATGGTGGGCAGACTCCTGAATCCATGATTTTTTTCCAGGAAATTTGGCAGATGCCGTATCAAGGGTCTGCCCTTGGAAAGGGGCTGCTGGGCAAGATATGCTTTTCTCAGGATAAAATGAAACAGCTTCCTGTTCTTCATCACCTTTGACAGAATAAAATTTTTAACGGGAGTTTTACCTTCTTCTTTTATCACCCGAGCATAGGTCTTTTTGATAAGATGGGGAAGATCAATACCAACGGGGCACACTTCCTTGCAGGCCTGGCAGTTGATGCAGTTTCTTACAATGGCCCGGTCATTATCCCTGCCATGAAAGAATAAGGTTAAAATCAGGCCAATAGCGCCAATATAAACATGACCATATTTGTGCCCCCCAACTTTGGAGTAGATGGGACAGACATTGGCGCAGGCCCCGCACCGGATGCACCGAAGACTTGTATTAAACACGGGGTCCTTTGAAAGGGAAAGACGGCCATTGTCCAGAAAAACCACATGCATCTCTTTTTTCCCTGATGGGGTATTCAAACTTTGGTTGGCCCCTTTGATCCAGGTCACATAGGAGGTTATGGCCTGGCCCGTTGCATTCCTGGGCAAAAGTTTTAAAATGCGCAGGGCAGACCCAAGATCTGGCACCAGTTTGTCAAAGCCTACCAGGGCCACATGAACCCTGGGAAGCGTCGTGGTCAAACGCATATTGCCTTCATTGGTGACCATGCCAAGGGTGCCGGAATCTGCTATGGCAAAATTAGCGCCGGAAATCCCCATGTCTGCCTCAAAAAATCCGGGGCGAAGCTCATGTCTTGCCACCTTGACCAGTTTGTCAATATTTTGTGCATCCACTTTTAAATCTGTTTGTTTTTCAAATAATTCTCCTACCTGGTACCTGGAAAGATGAATGGCGGGCATGACCATGTGGGAAGGGCCTTCATGCTTAAGCTGGATGATCCATTCCCCAAGATCCGTTTCCGTGACCATAAAACCCTGTTCTTCAAGGTGGTCATTTAAAAAGGTTTCTTCTGCTGTCATGGATTTGGATTTAATAATTTTTTCAACCTTGTTTTCTTTAGCAATCCCTGCAATGATCTCATTGGCGGCCCTGGCATCCTTTGCCCTGTGGACAATGGCCCCGGCTTTTTGGGCATTTAGCTTGAACTCTTCAAACAGGTCCTCAAGAAAGGGGATCATGCTGTCCTTATGTTCTGCAATGGCATCCCTGATCCTGTTAAAATCAATATCTTTGTAAACATCAGGTCTGTTTTTACGATAGACGGTGTTGAACTCATCCAGGGCAGAACGTAAGAATGAATCGCCAAGGGCCTGGCGAAGCTGTTTTTTATAGGATTTCATATCCTGGGCAGTTTTTATCATGGCTGCATCTGCCTTATCAAGAGTAAATGAAGCTCAACCGGGCCGTGTACACCTATGGCCAGCACCCGTTCAATGTCCGCCGTCCGGCTGGCACCGGTAATAAAGGCCGTGTAGGAGGCAGACTTTTTTTTCAGGATATTATCGAGGTCTGCTTCAATGGATACAGAGTCCGGCCTTATTTTTGATACGGGCAGCATGGCGATATGAATTTTTGCCAGCATGGTGGCGATGCGGATTTCTTCAGAGTCAGATGCCAGCATCAGGGTGCCTGTTTCGGCAATGCCATAATTAACCCAGGTTAATGAAGTGTCCAGCAAAAGGGCATGATTTCGTAATGGCTCTTCCAGAAGATCCATGCCTGAAGATTTACACAGCTCTTGCAGCTTTTCCTGATCTTCCGGATCCAGGCCGGGGCAGGCAATGGTTTTCAAGTTTTTCTTCTTGTTCAGGTCAACAGCATACTCAATTGCATCAAAAACCGAAGATATTTCATGGACAATGGTTCCAACGGCAGCCGCCTTCTCTGTCATTATCCGGATTAAATTATTTCCCCCCATTCTTGTGATTCCTATAAAAAATAGTTTTATTTCAAGCCACCAAAGTCAGCTCTGATTTTATTATCCTCCGGGCTTTGCACCGGTAACGATTTCAGAAATGTGACAGACCTTTGTTTTCAGTCCATTTCTCCTGACACCGTGGGATAGCTGAATCATACAGGCCGGACAGGAGGTCACCAGAAAATCTGCCCCTGTGGTGTTTACATCCTTTATTGGCAGCTCTTACCGTCTGGGAAACCTCCCGGGTATTAGCCGGAAACACGACAACCCCGGGATTCCCTTTAACCAGAGAGGCATCATAGGAGTATAGTTCAAAGCCGGTGCTGGTCACAGGCACATTTGATTTGCCTACTATTGTTTCTAATTCGCGGACAAAGTTTTCATTGACCATAATTTCTCCCTCGCCCTTTTGAAAATGAATAACTGTTTTCAAAACAGGAATGCCGGGAACAAAGGAATATCCTGAATCCCTTTTTTCACAAAGGATCCCAAGCTTGTACCTTCACCAATGGGGTATACGGACAATTGTGCTAAAATCATTTTATTCTCTCTCCGGATTTTTTAGAAAAATGCTTTTTTATTTACCAATTTTATTAATTCAAAGAAAAATATATTACCTGGAATAGTCATTCGTTCATACCTTTGGAATTTTGAAACTACAGGGAAGAACAACCTGGCATTTTCCACAGACATGGGTGGTTTTTTGCAGATCTGCCAATTCTTGTGTTTCCGCAAGGTTGGATTTCAGCCTGGACCAGCATTTTTTCCGGTCTATTCCTGTCTTTTCCGACACTGCCCCAATGGGGCATCGCCTGACACAGACCAGGCACTTATGACCGTTTTTATGAAGGCAAAGTTCTTCTTCAAGAACCAAAGGGCTGTCATCAAGATCTGCTTCCGTGACCAGGCTGCCCAACCGGCCGGCACAGCCTGATGGCGTTATTAACTGGGCATTGACACCAAATCGGCCCAGGCCTGCGATATATCCTATATGCTTATGGGACCAGCGGGCCATAAGTTTTTTATGGTCAAAATTATGCGTTGCCGGAACCAGAGCAGACTTGTATCCTGCATCCTCAAGAAAAAGTTTTATCTGCCCGGTCAATTTATTAATCAGCGTATTGGTGGATTCATACGCCAGTCCCCAGTTGCGGCAGGGAATATCCCCTTTATGATTTTCTCTCGCCACCTGTTTTATAAACGGAACAAACAGAACAATCACAGATTTTCCAGTGGCAAGAAGTTCATTTGGAAGGGCATGATCATCGGCTGCAATTTGTGACAGAATATCAAAGCGCCTGTCTGCCTTTGCTGTGACCAAAAGGGGGGATTGCCAGATATTTTTTTCACCCGCTGCTTTTGGGTAATCATTTATATAAGTTTCAATAAAACTCCTTAAATCACCGGATGTGACAGATCTTGTCATAATAGCCCTCTGATCATTATTTATTAGAATACTTTTACCCTGCCTTTTGGCTTAAAAGCAAGACCTTTGATATCTATTTTCAGGTATGGTATACAATCTGCGTAATAAATGAATAATTAATAACCCGTCAACTTTCGGAGTTGGCAGATTGAGTTAACCCCATATTTAAAAGGAGAAAAAGCAATGGCTGATCGAATGCAGGAACTGAACGTCCAAAATATGAAAAAAATCCATTCTGCTGCCATGGATCTTCTCAGGAACACAGGTGTCTCCTTTAAAGAAAAACAAGCCCTTGAAATTTTCAAGGCCAATGGGCAAAGAGTAGAAGGTACGATTGTTTTTTTTGAAGAATCCGATATTCAAAAAGCCTTAAAAACAGCACCCAAAACTTTTACCGTCCATGCCAGGAATCCTGAAAAAAATGTAAAAATCGGGGAGAATGATTTTGTATTCCTGCCCGGATACGGTGCCCCTTTTATCATGGATGCACAAGGTAATCAGCGCCAGGCCACCATGGAAGATTACAATAATTTCTGCAGATTGGTCCAGACTTCTCCTTATATTAATATGAATGGATGGATGATGGTGGAACCTTCTGATATGCCCCATGAGACGGTACATTTAGATTTAAACCTGTCCAATATGCTTTTGTGTGACAAGCCCTTCATGGGAAGTCCGGTGTCCCGCCAGGGTGCCCTGGACGGTATTGAAATGGCTGGTATCCTCTGGGGCGGAAAGGAAAATATAATGGATAAGACAGTGTCTGTCTCTTTGATCAATTCTCTTTCCCCGCTGCAGTTTTCCGAAGAAATGGCCGGGGCTCTTATTGAGCTTGCCCGTCACAACCAGGCCTGTGTGATCGCTTCTTTGATCATGGCCGGCGGCTCCGGACCGGTGACCCTGGACGGGGTTCTGGCCCTGCAGAATGCCGAAATTCTGGCCGGTATCACCCTGGCCCAGCTGGTCAGACCGGGAGTTCCCGTAATTTATGGTTCCACTTCCTCGGCCATGGACATGAAAACCGGAGCCCTGTCCATTGGTGCGCCTGAACTATCTAAAAATATTCACCTGGCCGCCCAGATGGCCGGGTTTTACAATCTGCCTTCCAGATCTGGTGGTGCACTGACAGATGCCATGTCTGCCGATGCCCAGGCTGGTGCGGAATCTGCCCTGGCCCTTTCCACGGCTGTCAGAAGCGGTATTCATTTTATTCTCCACGCCTGCGGTATTCTGGGTTCTTATATTGCCATGAGTTTTGAAAAATTTATCATTGACGAAGAAATCTGTGGCATGGTGCAAAGCATGATGCGCCCCCTGGCCCTTACGGAGGAATCCATTGACATTGGGGTGATCAAAGAAGTGGGCATTGGCGGCCAGTATCTGACACACCCCAAAACTTTCAAGCTATGCAGGACTGAATTTTTCATGCCCACCCTCATGAGCCGTAAAAACCCGGATGCCTGGACAAAAGATGGAAAGAAAAGAATTGATCAGATTGCTGAAAATAAGGTTGCTAAGCGATTGGCTTTATATGAAAAACCTGATATAGATCCAGAAATTAAAAAGCAATTAATCGAATTTGTTGAAAACCGTAAAAATGCTTAAAGGAGAACAAAATGACTGATTTTAATGCAATGATCAATGCCCTTGTTGCCTGCGACATTGAAAAAGTGGAAAATCTTGTAAATGATGCACTTGCCCAGAATACACCGGCTTTTGATATTCTCAACAAAGGTCTGATCGCGGGTATGGACATCGTGGGTGAAAAAATGGAGAACGGTGACATGTTCATCCCTGAAGTCCTTATGGCTGCCAAGGCCATGGCAGGCTCTGTGGTCATACTCAAGCCCCTGTTAAAAGCTGGTGAGTCTATCGCCGGTGCCAGGGTGATCATCGGCACTGTGAAAGGCGACCTCCATGACATCGGTAAAAATCTTGTGTCCATGATGATGGAAAGTGCAGGCATGGAAGTTTATAATCTTGGGGTGGACATCAGTCCTGCAGAATTTGTAGCCCAGATTAAGGAAAAAAATGCTCAGATAGTCTGTCTGTCTGCTCTTTTGACAACCACTATGCCTATGATGAAACAAACAGTGGATGCCATTGTGGAAAGCGGTCTTCGGGATCAGGTTAAAATCCTTGTGGGCGGTGCACCCGTCACCCAGTCCTTTTCCGATGAAATCGGTGCAGATGGATTTGCAGCCGATGCCGGTGCTGCTTCAAAACTTGCTAAAACCCTTGTCCACTAAGAAGGACATATAAAACATGGGAGAAAAATAGACGATGTTTGAAGTAATAGGTGAAAGAATCAACACTTCCAGAAAATTTGTCCAGGCTGCCGTGGCAGAGCGCAATAGTGATTATATTATTGATGATGTCAAAAAACAGCAGGAAGCCGGCGCCGACTTTATTGATGTCAATGCCGGGGCCCGCATCGGCCATGAAACCGAGGACATGAAATGGCTTCTGGACACTATCCAGCCCATTGCAACGATTCCCCTCACCCTGGACAGCCCAGACCCTGCTGTCCTGGAAATGGCTTTTAAGAGGGTGAAAACCACCCCTATGATCAACTCCATCAGCCTGGAAAAAGAACGGTTTAATGCCATGATGCCCTTTCTTGAAGGAAAAGAGTGCAAGGTCATTGCCCTCTGCATGGATGATGCCGGCATGCCGGCCTCTTCAGATGATATCCTTGGCCGCGCAAAAAACCTGGTTAAAGAACTCAACAGGATCGGCATCCCCACTGCTTCCATTTATGTGGATCCCCTGGTTCAGCCCATCAGTGTCGAGTCCACCAAAGGCATCATGGTACTGAATGCGATCAGAGCCATCAAGACTGAATTCCCAGAGGTTCATATCACAGGAGGCTTATCCAATATCTCATATGGACTGCCCCAGAGAAAGATCATCAACAGGACATTTGTGTCTTTGATGATGGCTGCCGGCATGGACTCGGCTATCATTGACCCCCTGGATTCAAAAATCATGGGGGCGATCAGAACTGCGGATATGCTCCTGGGAAATGACGATTACTGCATGAATTATCTCAAAGGCGTTCGTTCGGGAGCCATTGAAAGTTAACTTTGCACCCTGAAACTAAATAATCCCGCTGAATAAATCCAGCGGGATTATTTTCTGAATCTCGGATCAAAAAATAAATTATCCATTATTCTCTTCATAGCCGGCTTCAAGCTGATGCCGAATTGCCACAACAATTGCGCTACCGCCGTCAAGACGATATAAGGCAACATATCCGTGGTGACCAAAACCTATCACAAGCTCCCTGTATTCCGGGTTCATGCGGAAAGATTCCCGTTTTTCTTCTCTTTCAACATATTGATTTATTGCTTCACACATCATCCAATGTGCAGAACGTTGTTTAATTTTAGAAAGCACTTTTAATCTTTCTTTTATTTTAAGCATTAATTTTTACTGCAATGGCTGTAACAGTCATGGCATCTCCCTTAGGGCCCACTCAAAAATAACTTTACATTTTGGAAGCCGATTCATCCTGTCCGGCAGCGTTGTGAAAACACGACATATACTTGATATGCCTTAGTTTCCACGCCTTGCCGGACAGGCGACTCAACTCCCAAAATTGGTAATTAATTTTTGAGTGAGCCCTTAGAGTAAAGTATTAATAAGTATTAATATTAAAAAATGTCAATAACCAAAAAAGAAAAGACGTCTATGCTGACTTGCTCTGGATATGCTTATTTATCGCTACCGACATTATGCGGGGGCTTATTTTGCTGTTCTGGAAAGAGTCGATGCCCTTGTATTTACCGCAGGTATTGGAGAGAATGATCCCGATGTCCGCGAAGGAGTCTGATAAAAACGCTGTTGATAAACCATATATCAACAGCGTTAATTAAATTACAGGATGTTAAAGCTTTTCAGTCAATGCCGGGACCACATCAAAAATATCGCCCACGATGCCATAATCGCAC
>JAOZRF010000009.1:0-7530 GCA_029940245.1 Desulfobacula sp. | reverse complement strand
AAAAATAGGTGCATCCTTGTCTTCATTAATGGCCACAATGACCTTTGATGTCTTCATACCGGCAAAATGCTGAACCGCACCGGAAACACCACAGGCAATATAAAGCCTTGGGCTGACGGTTTTACCGGTCTGGCCCACCTGCATGGAATGGGGTGCAAATCCCGCATCCACAGCAGCCCTGGACGCGCCCACAGCAGCCCCTATTTTCTGGGCACAGGCTTCAAGCATTTTATAGTTTTCAGCGGCCTTGATGGCCCGGCCACCTGTAATAACGATGGGGGCTTCGGTCAGATCCAGCTTTGCTGCCGTATCTTTTTTGATCTCCACAATCTGAATGAGTCCCGGATCTGCCACATTTGCCAGGAATTCGATAATGTTTCCTGCACCTTTCACAGATGCTGCCACAGGTTCAATGGAATTGGGGCGGAGGGTGCACAGCAAAACAGACCCTTTCACTTTAAGCGTGGCAAATGTCTTGCCTGAAAAATGTGATTTTTTTACGGTCTTTTCTGTAATATTGATCTGCACACAATCAGATACAAGAGGCTCATCCAGAATAGCGGCAACTCGTGCAAACAGGTCTCGGCCTGTTGCACTGGCCGTTCCCAGAAGTGTCCCAAGTTGATATTCCTTTACAGTTGCTGCAAGCGCTTGTGCTTGCAGATCAGGGCTTTTTGAAAGCTCACCCGATGCTGTAATATTCACGATTACGGCGGCACCATATTCTGCAAGCTTATCTTTAACTAAAGCTGCATCATCGTCCAGCACCAGTGCATAGATTTCTTCACCGGCAGCCGCTGTCATTACACCAAAGCTGGTTTCTTTTACTGCATTATTTTCAATTTCAATTAAAATTCCTGTCCTGGCCATATCCGTATTCTCCTTATTTTATAAAACCTTTTCATCCTCTTTAAGGATTCTGACAAGTTCAGTGGTCTGATCGTCTACAGATCCTTCAAGCATTTTTGCCCCGGATCTTTCCGGTACAGGTTCAAGTTTTTCAATGATCACTTTGCCCTGGGATGCATCAATACCCAGTTCAGAGAGATCTATTTCTTTGATCTCTTTTTTTTTGGCTTTCATAATATCCGGGAACTTGGGATATCTTGGTTCATTCAGGCCCTTAGTTGCCCCGATCACACAGGGGAGGCGCATTTCAATGACCTGTTTTTCCCCGGCAATGGTTTCTCTTTGCGCAAGGGCTTTATCCCCATCAAGGGTCAGGCTGGAAACTTCGTTTACAATGGACATGCCAAGGGATTTGGCCAAACGGTACTGGGTCTGGAAATTTTCCGTGTCAACGGATCCTTTTCCCGTAAAAATTATATCTGGTAACCCGTCCTGCTCCATAACCGCTTTTAATGCTTTTGCAGTCAAATCACTGTCCAGAAACTGGCTGTCGGTTTTCACAAGGATAGCCCTGTGGGCACCCATGGCCATGGCACTCCTGATAGTTGTGACAGCAGAAGATTTGCCCACAGTGACAATCACCACTTCACCGCCATGCTTTTCAATAATACTCACGGCTTCTTCAATCCCATACTCATCATAGGGGTTGGCCACAAATTTGATTTCAGAATCTTCAAACCCTTTTTCCCCAGCAAGCTTTATGTTTGCCGCAGTGTCGGGTACATGTTTTACACATACACAGATTTTCATTATTTATTTTCCTTCTAACTCTTCATTTTTTCATTTTTAGGATCATACAGCGGCATTGTCACGACTTGTGCGTTACGCTCTCGTCCTAAAATTTCCACATTCATTTTTGTTCCAGGTGCTGCAAATTCGGGTTTTATATACCCCAAAGCAATACTTTTTTCAACCCTGTGGCCATATCCGCCAGATGAAGTCATGCCGATACGTTCACCATCTTTAAAAATTGGATTGTATCCCCATGGATCTGAATCTTTAGCATCTACAACCAGACAAACCAGTTTCAAGGGTATCCCTTTTTCTTTTTGTTTTAGTATCCCTTGTTTACCGATAAATTCCTTATCCAGCTTAACGGTCCAGGCCACATTGGTTTCAAGGGGAGTATGATGAACATTCATTTCATTCTTCCAGGCAAGATATCCTTTTTCAAGACGCATGGAGTCCATGGCATGCATACCGATGAATTTAAGATCGAATTGCCTGCCTGCTTCCATCAGGGTATGATAAACTGCAATCTGCTGTTCAATGGGATGGAAAATTTCAAAGCCCAGTTCTCCCACATAGTTCATACGGTTGATTCGGCATTTTGTCCTGCCCACATAAATTTGTTGGCTGGTTGAAAATTTAAACGCGGCATTGGACACATCTCCATAAACGATTTTTTCCAATACCTTGCGGCTTTCAGGTCCCACAAGAACCAGACACCCAATTTTATAGGTCAGATCATCCATCTGGACAGACCCGTCAGAAGGAAGGTTAACCAACATCCAGTGCTGATCATGTTTTTTCCCTACACTTGCTGTTACACAGAAAAATTCTTCTTCACTAACCCTTGTGATGGTCATGTCGGATTTAAAATGACCCTTGTGATCCAGCATGGGACTTAAAGCAATGGCCCCATCTTTTTCAGGCACTCGCTGACAGGTGATATGGTTAAGCCAGTCTTTGGCCCCCGGGCCTGAAATTTTTGTTTTGGCAAAACGGGTAAGATCTATGATGCCGGCCTTGTTCATGGTATGGCGGCATTCATTGCCCACATGCTCAAAGGCATTGGAACGTCTCCAGCTCGGGGTTTCATAAAGAACTTCGCCTTCAGGAGCAAAATAGTTGGGGCATTCCCAGCCATAATAATCGCCGAAAACGGCATTGGCTTTTTTCTGGTATTCATAGATCGGGCTGGTCCTGTTGGGCCTTGCCGCATCCCTGAATTCATTGGGAAAGAAAGTGGCATAGAGTCTTGGATAGACATCGGCTATTTTTTCCGTATTGTATGCCCAGTTGGCATGGGAGCCAAACCGCCTGGAATCCACAGGCCACAAATCAATTTCAGGTTCCCCGTTCATGATCCATCCGGCAAGGTAGTGACCGATGCCACCGGCCTGGGTGATACCAAAACTGTATCCACAGGCCTGGAAAAAATTTTTCAAGGGTGCGGCAGGTCCCACCAATGGATCTCCATTAGGCGTATAGGTAATTGGCCCTGCCGTCACATGCTTGAAACCCGTATCCCCTAGAATCGGGAATCTTTCCATACCGGCTTCAATACAGTCGGCAATATTATCAATATCAGGACTCAGTTCCTGCTGGGCATAATCCCAGGGAACCCCATTCTTTTTCCACTGTTGTCCTTTTGCCTCATACATGCCCAGAATAAGGCTGTCCATCTCCTGTCTTAAGTAAACTGATTTATCCGGATCACGAACCAGCGGCAGCATGATGTCTCTATCTTCAACGGCATTTATTTTTTCATACAGGATATGGGTATGGGCAATGGCAATGGAAGGGATCTCAAGGCCCACCATTTTTGAGACCTGGGGTGCCCACAGGCCTGCTGCATTAACCACAAATTCGCAGGTAATGTCGCCTTTGTCAGTTTTAACCAGCCATTCACCGGATTTTTTTTGTTCAATACCCGTGACCCGGGTGTGAAGATTAAGCTCTGCCCCGTATTTTCTGGCACCTTTTGCCATGGCCTGGGTCATGGAAGCAGGATCTACATCTCCGTCATCGGGCCAGTAAAGACCACCTAAAAGTCCATCTGTATTCATCAGAGG
Source organism: Desulfobacula sp. (assembly GCA_029940245.1). Classification (GTDB taxonomy): domain Bacteria; phylum Desulfobacterota; class Desulfobacteria; order Desulfobacterales; family Desulfobacteraceae; genus Desulfobacula. The sequence goes on along the minus strand of JAOZRF010000009.1, from coordinate 3,823 downwards.
ATGCAGTTTACCCATCTCTTCAGGACTTACAAAACTCACATCCAGACCAAGGCAGCGGTTCATGGAATAATAGTATCCCAGCTCGTCCATACGACCGGGGTTATCTGCCGTCCGAATGGAACCTGTGGTGTGCCAGCCCGTGGACTGCCCTGTTTCCTGTTCCAGTTGTTTATAAATTTCAATACTTTTCATGTTGATCTGGGTGCAGTAAAAACTGGGGTGATAAAAAGAGACATTACCGGCTGCCATCCAGGTTGAACCCGAGGTCAATTCATGTTTTTCCAAAAGGACAATATCTTTCCATCCATATTTTGCCAGGTGATATGCAACACTGACCCCTATGGCACCACCACCAATAATGACCGCTCTTGCATTGGTTTTCATTGTCTGTAATCTCCTCTTCTCAGTCAACTTTCGGATTTAAGTTATCTATTAGTTTTTTAATATAAATGTCATAAAAACAAAAGAGTGGCAATATTATTTTTAAAATATACGTGTTGACACAGGATCAAATGGTTGTATTTTAGGCAGATAAAAAGCATTAAAACCGGGGTAAACGATTGAATCAGAAAATATATGCAATTGCGTGCGCTGTTCTGGCCATTGACATGAGGCACTGCGCCAAAAAACTGGGGATTGATATTGAATATAAATTCCTGGAGGCAGGGCTTCACAATAATCCAAAATTGCTCAGGGAAAAACTTCAGGATGCCATTGATGAGATTTCAGCCACGGGTTTATGCGACCGCATTATAATCGGGTATGGTATCTGCGGTAAGGGAACCATTGGCATTCAATCCCGGGGTGTTCCCCTGGTCATTCCCAAAGTGCATGATTGTGTTGCATTGTTTCTGGGGGGAGATCAGGCCTACAAACGAGAATTTAAAAAATACCCGGGCACCTATTATCTTTCAGCCGGATGGTGTGAGGAAAAAACCGAGCCCATGTCCCAGAGAAAGCAATGGGCCTATTTTGGCGAGAAAAAACTAAACTTCGATGACCTGGTTGAAAAACATGGCAAAGATGCTGCCCGGCAAACCTTTGATTTTCTTAATTCATGGCAGAAAAATTATCAACGGGTTGCTTTTATTGAAACCAATGCAAAAATATCCCCCAGGTATGAAACCTTTGCCCTGGACATGGCCAGGGAATACAAGTGGAAATATGATAAAATAAAGGGTGGTCAAGACTTGATCGAAAAAATGATCACAGCCCGTAATTCCACATCTGAAATCCTGTTTGTCCCGCGGGAACATGTGATCGGATTTGATGCCATACAATCCACCCTGTCTGCCAGTCCCATACTGGACTTTAAAACAAGTCCGGATGGCACATCTTCTAAAATCGAGATCCGGAATCAAAAAATTGATATGGACAATCATATCAAAATCGGACTGGGTATTGATGCCGGGGGCACTTACACGGATGCGGTGATTTATGATTTAAAAGAAAATAAAACCCTTTGCAAAAGCAAGGCCTTGACCACAAAGTGGGATTTTACCAAAGGAATTCACAAAGCACTAAAAAAACTGGATCAAAAAAAGCTGGCCCAGGTGGAATTGGTTGCTTTGTCCACAACCCTTGCAACCAATGCCATTGTTGAAAATGAAGGTCAAAAAGTCGGGATGATTCTTATGCCGCCCTATGGCCTTGGCATTGATAAAAATATATCCTTTCATCCAAAAGCCATTATTCAAGGGCAACTGGAAATAACTGGTAAACAGGTTATTGCCATTGATCCGGATGAAGTCAGACAAAAAGCCGTACAAATGGTTGAAAACCACGGGGTAACAGCCTTTGCCGTGTCCGGGTTTGCCGGATCCATTAATCCTGAGCATGAACTCAAGGTCAAAGATATTATCCATAAACACACAGGCCTGTTTGTTACCTGTGGTCATGAATTATCTGATATCTTAAATTTTCAGACAAGGGCTGTAACGGCCATGTTAAATGCCCGGATTATCCCGCGCCTTGCCAGCCTGCTTCTGGATATTGAAAAGGTCATGGCCGCCCTTGGCATTCTTGCCCCAATCGTGGTGGTAAAAGGGGATGGGACATTAATGAGCTCAGCCATGGCCAAACAAAGACCTGTTGAAACCATCCTTTCGGGTCCGGCCGCCAGCGTTGCCGGTGCAAGACATCTGACCTGCATCAAGGATGCCCTGGTCGTGGATATGGGGGGAACAACAACGGATACGGCGATCCTTGCCAATAACCTTGTCACCCTCAATGAAAAAGGATCAAATGTAGGAGGGCACAGGACCCATGTTAAAGCCCTTGAAATTCGGACCGCAGGCCTGGGCGGGGACAGTTTGATCGAATTTACAAAGGGACAATTTTCCATCGGTCCTAAAAGAGTGGCTCCCATTGCCTGGCTGGGACAAATGGTTCCAGAAACCAAAGAAGCATTAAAATTTTTAAATCAGAATCTGAATCACCATACGGCCACTACCCGGAAGATGCAGATTCTGGCTGTGACCGGCTCTGAAAAGAGACTTGAATTAACGTCCCTGGAAAAAAAGATTGTTTCCCTGCTTACCATAAGACCCCATTCCATTGATGAACTGGTTCAAAAAACAGGTGTACTCTCGGACATCAGCCTTCCTTTGCAGCGGCTTGAAGAAAATTTTATCCTGCAGAGATGTGGACTGACCTTAACAGATCTGTTAATAATCACAGGTCAGTTTATTAAATGGGACAGACAGATGGCCCAAGAATACTGTCAGATGTTTTGCTTTTTGACTCAAAAATCCATGTCTGAATTGAGCCGGCATCTTCTGGATATGGGGGTTAACCGGTTAACCCTTGAGCTTTTAAAACGCCAACTGGATGATGAGACAGATGCCGAAGCAATAAATAATTATCCTGTATGTAAAGTCCTGGTAGATAATCTTTTGACCCGGGCAAATCCCCATTATCAGGTTTCCATTACCCTTAAACGCCCGGTTATCGGTATCGGCGCTCCTATTCAATATTTTCTTCCCAAAGCAGTAAAACTCCTTGGCGCCAAAGCCATCCTGCCCGAGGATGCGGATGTGGCCAATGCCATAGGTGCCATTACCTCTAATGTGGTCATCAAAAAACAATTAAGAATTATGCCGGACGACAAGGGTGAGTTTATAGTGGAAGGAATTGCCGGAACCCGTCACTTTAAAAATTTTAACACTGCAGACCGTTTTGCCAGAGAAAATTTGATCAGAATTGTGAGACAAAGGGCAAGGGTTTCCGGGACCAGCTGCCAGGAAGTTACCCTGGAAACAAAAGACAAAATTCCAACCACTGCCGGCGGTGATCCGATTTTTATGGGAAGAACCCTTTTTGCCAGCTTAACGGGCAGGCCTGACCTTGTATTAGAAGGCAATATTAAAAACTAATCCACAAGTAAACTTAACTGTTTTAGAATCGGATCAAAGTGCTGGTTGACATGTTTATAAACCTTGTCATTAAGCTGATTATAAAATCTGGTGTTTTCAAGGCCGGGCTTAAATTCATCATCCCTGTGAACCATTTTTTCCACGGCTTCTTCATAGGACTTAAAAGCGTTGACAGCCATCCCTGCATTGATAACACAGCCGATGGAGGCGGAACCTTTGATTTGATTTCGACTGGTTACGACACCAAAAATATCGGCAAAAATCTGCATGAACACATTGCTATTGGCGCCTCCACCTGAAATAATCAGATGCCTGAGTGGCTTATTCAGCTCGTGATTCATTTTATCCATGTGGTTTTTAACGGTAAACGCAATACCTTCCAGAATGGAACGATAGATATGGGCCCGGGTATGGCGCCCGTCAAATCCAAACATCATGCCTTTTCTATA
>JAOZRF010000303.1:2126-4251 GCA_029940245.1 Desulfobacula sp. | reverse complement strand
ACTAAATTTAAAAGACTGCCTTTAATGGTATGAGCTATCAGAGCAAGAAGTTGATAATCCCTGTTTTTCAGTGCAGAATTTGCATTGGAAAGATTAGAAGCCAATGTTTTAGATGCTACTGTCAGCATATGATCAATCTGCTCATCTTTCAATAGGTAAACTGTGCGTAAATGTTTTTTTACCTGATGCTTAATATCAGTGTTGATTTTTTTTTCCTCCTTGAATGAGGGTACCTGTTTTTTTTGACCACAATTTCCAAAAATCAATAATGAGGCCTTCGGGTTTACCTGCCTCATCTGTATACTCAAATAGAGCAATATTGGTACAATATACAACAGAAATTTCTTTTCTGGAATCTGCAAGCCCTAGAGATGGAAGTAAGAGTGCCAGGAAAAGAATTAGAAAAAAACAGCTCTATGCATCGTTTAAATCATTTTTTAGTTGAATAAACGTCTCTTCCAGAGCCAGAAAGATATCAACTAAATCCGGGTCAAAGTGTTTAGCTTTGCCTTCTAAAATGATCTGTTTTGCTTTTTCATGACTGAATGCTTCTTTATATACCCTGTGGGTGGTCAATGCATCGTATACATCGGCCAGAGCCATGATTCTTGCAGCCATTGGTATTCCATTGCCTGCCAGCCCTGCTGGATACCCTGTTCCATCCCATTTTTCGTGATGATACATGGTCAGCTCAAAAGCGATACGAAGACTTGGAGAACCTGCATTAAGATAAATATCACTGATCAGATCTCCGCCAATCTTTGAATGTTCTTTCATGATTTCAAACTCTTCGTTTGTAAGCTTGCCGGGTTTTGTCAGGATTTGATCACTGATACCCACTTTACCTATGTCATGGAGAAGGCTTACTTTAGATATTTCATTTGCCAGTTGAATTGTAACATTTTTTTCAGGGTAGTGTTGAGCCAGATACCTGCCCATTATAAGCGTGTATTCCCGGACTCTTTCAAGATGTAACCCTGTTTCATTGCTTCGATAATCAGACAGTCTTGCCATGGAAAAAATAAGTTCATCCTGGCTTTCAAGTTGAATGAGTTGAACCCCGCTTTGGATACGCAAATGAAGTTCCTGGGGAAAAACAGGTTTGGGTAAAAAATCATCAGCACCGCAGGCAAGCGCCTTAATGACGCTCTCTTTGTCGTCAAGGGATGTGACAACAATGATATAGATATGTCTTACCTGGTGCTTGCGAATGGCTGATATCAGCTCATATCCGTCCATCTCCGGCATGTTGATATCGGTAATTACTATTCGTATGTCAGGATTCTCTAAACAGATTTTTAAGGCCTCAACCCCATTTGAAGCTTCAGAAACAATGTGATCTCTTTGTTCAAGCACAGTTTTTAAAAGGATTCTCTGGTCAATTGAATCCTCAACCACCAGCACTTTTGTACTAATCCATGGACGAACCAGATTGTTCTTTAACTCAGCATTTCCTGCAATGAAAGAATACCCCAGTTCCTGGAAATAGACCTTGTCTGTATTAAGGACGTGTTTTTTAACCCAGTCTACAAGAAAACCGACAATGGCTGATTTGAAATCAGTATTTCCCAGTTTGAATGCAGAAACAAATCCAGACACCTTCTCCACAAATACTTGATGAATGTGCTGGTGTTTTTTAAATCCCGGGTGTATCTTAAAGAACTTCTCTTCGGTTTTAAAATGGTAATCTGTATAATCTATCAGTTCATCCAGAACTTTTTCAATAATTTTTTTTTGCTGCTCTGCTTCAGTTTTAACAATGAGTTTATTGATTATGGAGAATAAATGTTGATGCTGTTGGTCAACAAGATTGACTCCCACGCTAAAAGAGTTGTGCCACTGTAACAATTCCATTTTTTTAGTTCCTTCTTAATATTTGGTACCTTGAAAAATAATTATAAAGCCAAATCTTGTCAGACAATAAAAAGAACAGGTTCTGCTCCTGCTGCTATTTTTTAACTTCGTTATTCTATCCAGATTTTAATTGTTTTATCAAGTACAATGAAATTTAGTATACAACACTTGGTGGTGTAAAACAAATAAAATCAGACCCCAAAACAGCAAAATAAATTTGATTAAATTATTTTTTGTTTCATTTTAATATTCATATTCAAAATTACTCAAA
>JAOZRF010000303.1:0-2116 GCA_029940245.1 Desulfobacula sp. | reverse complement strand
TTTTCAATTTTTTCCCTCAAGTGTTCCAAGTTGAATGGTTTCGAACTATATTCATCAAAGCCTTCATTTAAATATTTTTCTCCATCACCTTTCATGGCAAAAGCAGTCAATGCGATCATGGGAATGTATTTTTCACTATTTTTTCTGATTTGTTTCATAGCTTTAATCCCATCTATTCCGGGTAGCTGAATATCCATTAATATCAAATCGTATTCTTTTTTGGAAGCCATTGTAACTGCATCTTCACCGCTTACGGCAAACTCTAAAGGGTATTCACCTAAAATGGCTTCAATCAACTCTCTGTTGAATTCATTATCTTCTGTTACCAAAATTTTCACGTCTTTTGCTAAACTTGTGGTAATTTTGTTTTGTTGGATCATATTTCCCATATTAACCGGTTCTTCACTTAAGATTCTTCCGGGCAAGGTAATGGTAAATCGACTACCTTCTCCGACTTTACTGGTAACGCTTAGTGCTCCCTTGTGAAGTTTGATTAATTTTTTTGATATAGCAAGTCCAAGGCCTGTTCCTTTTTTTTGGGTAACATTAGCCCCTTTTACCTGTTCAAAAGGATCAAAAATTTTCTTCATAGAATCTTCCGGTATTCCAATACCTTTGTCCCAGACTGTCACTTTAAAAATATTATTTTCAACTGTAGCATCAATGCCGATCTTTTTTCCGGGTTCAGTAAATTTCATTGCATTAGAAAGCAGGTTAAATATCACCTGTTTTATTTTTGTCTCATCACCATTAAGCCATCCTAAATCTGATTTTATATTAACTTCTACCTGGAGATTTTTTTTATGAGCTGTTGTCTGAATGATACTTGGTGACCTTTTCAGCATTTTGCCAAAGTTAAATGGTTTCATGTCAATTGCAACCTTTCCAGACTCAATCTTTGCCAAGTCTAAGATATCATTTACCAATTCTAAAAGATGATTACCACTCTCTTTTATTAGGTTGAAATAATGTTGTTGTTTTTCAGTTAACTCTTTGAAAATTTGATCTTCCAAAACCTGACTGAATCCTATAATGCTATTCAAAGGCGTTCTTAATTCATGGCTCATGTTGGCCAGAAATTCGCTTTTGGTCTGATTTGCAACTTCGGCTTCTTGTTTGGCTTGAAACAGCTTTTTTTCAATTTGCTTACGTTCGGAGATATCATCTTTTACACCTATATAATTAGTAATTACTCCAGCTGAATTTGTTATTGGCGATATGATGGCATGTTCCCAGTATAATTCACCATTCTTCTTTTTATTGATTAATTCACCATGCCAGGTGTTACCATTCAGGATTACACGCCATATCTTTTTGTAAAATTCAGATGAATGTTTACCAGATTGCAATATCCTTGGATTCTGTCCAATAGCTTCATCCTTTGAATAGCCAGTGACTCTGGTGAATGCTGGATTAACAAATTCAATATTCCCTTTCAGATCAGTAACTACAATTGTGCTGGCGCTTTGACGAACTGCTTGAGACAGCTTACGCAATTCCAAGTCTTTTTTAAAGAGGTCTGTGATATCGTAGACAATACCTTGGTAATTAATGATTTTATCGTTCTTGTCTCTTATTATTTTAGTTGTATCGGAGATCCATTTTATCTCTTCATCCTTGGTTATAATTCGATAAGGATTATGAATGATGTCCTGCCTGTCTTTCATACTACTGTAAAGTGAAACCTCATTTGCAACTTTCTCATGATCTTCAGGGTGAATAATTTGTGAGTATGAAATTTTACCTGCTATGAACTCGTCTGCTGTGTATCCAAATAATTCCGTTACATTGTTCGATACATACTCTACCGGCCAGCCTTCAAGGTTCTTCCAGTTGAATAACACCATATGACTGTGGCTAACTATTTCATTGGCTTGTTGAAGTTCTTTTTCCATTTGTTTACGTTGGGTGATATCACTGGCTAACTCTAACCTTACGTCACGACCATCCGGCCACTTTATTATTTGGTCTACTATTATAAAGTCCTTATTTATGCGTGAGTTATGATATTCCCATCGATAGGGTTCAGGGCTTTGTTTTATGATGATATTGTTAGTGCAGAACTCACATGGGGATTCGAAACCCTGAAGCTCTTTATAACAGATTCCGCCGATGA
>JAOZRF010000302.1 GCA_029940245.1 Desulfobacula sp. | reverse complement strand
CCCCAGAGGAGGCAAGGATGAGCTGTCTCCTACTTATTATTTTATAGTTATTGCGTTCTTTTTTCTGTTGCTGATATTTTACATATTTTCTGATTTTATCTTCATCTAAACCAACCGTATCAAGACAATAGCCTCTTGCCCAAAATTTATTACCCCAATAGGGTTTATATTTTAGATGCCTGAATTTATTGAAAACCCGAATTGCTGTACGCCCTTTTATGCTTGCTAAGATTCAAAAAGTGTAATGCTTACCCCGCCGATCAATGACGAAAAAATGGGACTTGGTCATTATTCCGGCCAAAATGTGAATCTCCAAAAATTGTAGACAATAATTCGCTGAATAAACAAAGACTTATACCATAAACTACATTTTTTGTAGCAACAGTGGCCGAAATTAGAACCAAGCCCAAAAAATGTAACCAACTATTACGTTATCCCGCCGCTATACCCCGCCAATAAAATCAATAAATCATACCCAGCTTACCCCGCCGATATCCCGCCGTCGATTCATCACAGAATAAGATTTTGAGCATTTTCAAAAGTACGTTACTTGCGTCAAGCTAAATCCGAAACATCGGGAAAGGAGTCACAGACTCCAAGAAATTTGTTATTGTTACCCAGTGGGTGTAAGTCCCATCAGATCAAAGCTTAGTCAGCAGATCTGTAGAAAAGTTCGAAGGTAAACCCGGTAACGGGAGTCCTAAGCTGAACATGATCGAAAATATAGGCCTTGTATTGAGCTTCGAGAAACTTATTTTTGTGGTCATTGGATAAACTCATTCCCTAAAGGGAGGAGTGAATGCCGACATTCTGTAAACAATGAAAGGCAGCAGTCCACTGTGCTTCATGACAAGTTCAGCAAACACCACCGTAGTCTTAAACCAGGGCATGTATTCATAAGGGTAACTCGAGAACTTGAGAGAGTCCATAGTTTCCTTGTAAAACCAGAGGCACAGGAATACCTCATACAAAATTCCCGGTGTTCAAGGAGACAGTTCACCTCCTTTAAACAAGTCAGGAGTCCATCTTCGAGATGTCCTCTGGACACACAAACAAGGTGAACAGACAAGGTATCATCACAAACCATATTATCAGAAAACCATATAATTGTGGAACAATAGATTGACGGACAGCAAAGTTATGCGCCAAATGGGGAAACCTGTTTGGTTTCCAGTTTGGTCAAAAGAGCTGGAATCGAGATACCGGGAATTCTGCACGTACGGATCTGTGGGGGAGGTGCTGGGGAACCAATGCCTGGCCATGATCATCGTTTAGTCCAGAAGAACTGCTTTTAATTTTTGATAAGGAGAAAAGCCTATACAATCAAACAGTTGTATTTTGCCATTTTATACCAACTCGCAAAGTGGACTAAACGATGATCAAGGCCCAATGCCTCTACCCGGAACTTTCTGAATCTGGCTATCCACTTAAGCCGAGACATCCCGTAAAATAAGGCTCTTCTGAAACGCCCCATTTTGGATACTTTACGCTGGAAGTCCATTTTCAACCAACTCAAAATGTCGCAGGTTAAGTTGGTAGCCCTGAATTTGTATCCCGGTTTTCGGGTGCTTCCTCAAAAAAAGTGTTAACTATTTTGGGGTATATATGAAGGATGCCAGATTTTGCTGTTATATTCTCTCAGACTTAAATCTTGGAGAAAATAGAATGGCAAAAAATTTTCGTGGAAAACGCCCTTGTTCTATTTGCCGAAAATGGTTTCAGCCGGATGTGAGACAAAAGGGACGGCAGACGACTTGCAGTCCAGCCTGCCAGAAAGAGCTCCATCGGAGGCAATGTGAAAAATTGAACAAGAAAAACAAAGCCGATTATAAGAACAACTACCTGACCAAAAAACTTGAAAAGGCTGAAGAGGAGCACACATCTAATGCTGCAAGTGCGGTACTTTCATTACAAGGACAGACAAAGCCTGTTCTGCCGATAGAGGTCATTGTGGCAGAGTATGGGATAAAGCCTGCTGTCATTATCCAATACCTGGCCGGCCAAATCATCACCCAAGGCAGAATCCATCAATCCCCATAAATTTTCATAAAACCCCATCAAATTCCGGATTTGACAATACCGACTAATCACTGTGGCATTTTAAGAGGCATGGCTAAGATAAACCCTTGAAATACAAAGAGATCTCAACAGACTAATCCGTTATTGATTTTAAGAGGCATCATGGGCATAACTCGTTGATAATTAAAGGAGATATCGCTGGACTAATACTACTACCTGTTTAAGAGACAACAGACAGCAATCCGTGACTGGGGTATAAGAAAAGGCATCTGATAATTCAAAAAAAGTGAGGTGCCCCATGAAGAAGAAATTTTCATCCCGGGAATTGTTTAAGCTGCGAAACAACATTCCTGTTGATATGCTGATCAGGGATCATTTACAGATTCCATCGAAAACCAGGGACGGCTTTTTCCGTTTTTTATGCCCCTTGTGCAACGAATTTCAAACCGCAGTAAATCCGGCCACCAACCTGGCCAGGTGCTTCCGGTGCGAAAAAAATTTCAACACCATCGATCTTGTCATGGTGGTCAGGAAATATGGATTCCGGGACAGCGTCTTGTACTTGCAAGAACTGCCTATGCCTCCCCAGACTCCGGCAGGGGTTTTGGCCGGTATTGCCGCCGGTATCGGTCGCTCCATCCCAGGGGGGAGGTAACAATGGATCAATTAAGTGAATTGGAGACACTCATTGCCCGTAACCAGGAGAGCTTCTGCCAAATTGGCCGTGCATTGAAAACAATAAGGGATGGACGTCTGTATAAACAGGCCCTGTGCGACACGTTTGAAGCGTATGCCAGGACAAGGTGGGATATGGGCAGATCCCAGGCATACCGCCTGATTAAATCCTATGAAGTCATCCACAATTTGTCGCCAATTGGGGACAAAATGCCTGTCAATGAATCCCAGGTCCGTCCCCTGGCTCAACTGGCGCCTGATGAACAGCGAAAGACCTGGAAGGATTTCATAAACAGCGGTGTTGAGTCCAGCGCACTGAATATCAAAAAGTTCATTGCTTCCCGGAAACCCAAACCACAAAGCAAACCTGATTTGAGTGAACTGATTACAGACGAATACCTGGCCGCAGTAAATGCCATGCTTGAACAGATCCGGGTGGCCCAGCATGATCATTGGCAGAACACTTCCAGGCAGGCGGCTTTGTTATGGAACCGAGTTCTACTGGAGAAGATCCTGTCAAAGGAGAACGGATAATGGATAACCTGAGCATTGATGACCGCTTTCATCTGCTGCTTCATAAAAAAATCATGAACAAAATCGGATCCACCAAAAGAAGGAACAAAAAATACTACAAGGACCAGTATAAGAAAACCGGCATAATCCCCAATCCCCTCTTACTGGTTGAAAAAGGGATTATGGAAGGCAGAAAGTGCAGCGGACGACCCCGCTCCATCGACGAACAAACCAAAAGACGATTTGTCGAAATGGTCAAGACCTCCAGTGACCCCTCATCCCAGGGATTCATTTTTATCACCCGGAAAGCCAGGACCATTAAAAATTACCACTACTGGCTTGAGAAAGAGCTGGGTAAATCCATCAGCCTTCCGGCACTCAGGCGATGTGCCACGAGGGAGAATCTTAAATTCTATCTGGAAAAAGAGGATTATCAAGATGAGCCCCCGCCACCCCATGCCTTCAGTCCGGAACCGGTATTTGGTCTGATCCAGATGGACGGATGTCGGTTCCGGTATTTGAAAATCAGAAATGAAAACAACAACTGGCAAACGCCCCAGGTTATAGAAATTTTTGATACCGGCTCCCGGTATATGTTTGTTTTGGATGCTTATTTTACTGAAAGCAGCCTGAATTCTGTGGATCTCTTTACCCAGTTTTTATTAAGCACACCGTTTCCCCAACAAAGAATCCGATTCAGGCCTGACCAGGCAAAAGGTTTTTTAAATCTCAAGCGAGCCGTTAACGCCTTGAATCTGAAGCATTCCACACCCGGCGGATTTTATATGGCATCGGATTTTGCAAGGCCGCATACTCCCAAAGACAAGGCCCATCTTGAGTCTTCCCACCGGAGCCTACATAATTTTGAGATCAGAATTGTCAAGGCTTTTGAAGACAGGATCGCAGACACCGTTCCTTGCTCTATTTTTAATTACGGAAAAAAAGAAAAAATCACGGTGACCCTCCTTGATATCACCCTCCAGGAGCTGAGGGACAGCCCTTTAATCGAGGAGTATCGTAACGAACATAACCAGAACAAACATT